>NZ_JBHZOP010000055.1:0-47756 GCF_042787595.1 Stenotrophomonas sp. YIM B13575
CGAAAAACGCCCCCTTGCGGGAGCGTTCTTCTTGAATCTGGAGCGGGAAACGAGACTCGAACTCGCGACCTCAACCTTGGCAAGGTTGCGCTCTACCAACTGAGCTATTCCCGCTTGGGAGGCGAAATTCTACCTGTTCTGGAAATGGCGTCAAGCGCTTTTTTCGGGGTCAGCGAGGCGCCTTGGACCGCGTATCCACGCATGGCGTGGATCTACTCCAACACCCCCACAAAACGGTAGATCTGCGCGTGGATGGACGCTTCAGTAGATCCACGCCATGCGTGGATGCGGGCGGCTATGGGGTCAGAGCCCTTTCCTGCGGAAAGGGATCCGACCCCGGTGCTCAGTTACCCAGCTTCTTCTGCCGCGCACGCTCGCGCGCAGCGCGCTCATCATCACGCAGGCTCGGCCAGGCGGCGTGCAGGTACTGCAGGCCCGACCACAGGGTCAGCACGGCGGCAATGGCCAGGGTCCAGTCGCCGATATGGAACACCGGCGGGCCCATCCAGATGTCGTTGACCGGCACGTTGGGTGCCACCGAGTACAACAGGCACAGCAGCGCGACCATCTGCGCGGTGGTCTTGACCTTGCCGATCATCGCCACGCGCACCTTGGCGCGCTGGCCGAGTTCGGCCATCCACTCGCGCAGTGCCGACACCGCGATCTCGCGGCCAACGATCACCGCAGCCCAGAACGCCATCCACGGTGTCGGATGACCCTGCACGATCAGGAACAGCGCCACCGCCACCATCAGTTTGTCCGCGACCGGGTCGAGGAAGGCGCCGAACGCCGATTCCAGGCCGTAGCGACGCGCGATCCAGCCATCAAGCCAGTCGGTGATCGCAGCCAGGCCGAAGATCGCCGCCGATGCGAAGTTGGTCCAGGTGTAGGGCAGGTAGAACACCAGCACCAGCACCGGGATCATCACGATCCGCAACAGGGTCAGCCAGGTGGGCAGGGTCAACGTCATGCGACTTTATTCTCTCTCTACTCGGCCGGATCAGGCGCGGCCAACCCGTGCAGGTTAGCGTAGATGCGCGCTGCGAGGGCGTCATTGATGCCTTCCACCTTGGCGATTTCCGCTTCTCCGGCCGCTTTCAGGCCAACCAGACCGCCGAAATGCTTCAGCAGGCTGGCGCGCCGGCGCGGCCCGATGCCGGGGATATCTTCCAGTTTGCTGGTCATCCGGGCCTTCTGCCGGCGCCCGCGATGGCCGGTGATGGCGAAGCGGTGCGCTTCATCGCGCACCTGCTGGATGAACTGCAGGGCGGGATCGGCCGCACCCGGGCGCAGTTCGCGGCCATCGGGCATCACCAAGGCTTCATGGCCGGCACGGCGTTCCACACCCTTGGCCACACCCACCAGCAGCACGCCTTCCACGCCCAGATCGGCCAACGCCGCCTGCGCCTGCGCCAGCTGACCAGCGCCACCGTCGATCAGCAGCACGTCAGGCAGCACGCCCTGCTCTTCCACCGCGCGGCGGAAGCGGCGATCGATGGCCTGGCGCATCGCCGCGTAATCATCGCCCGGCTCGATGCCACTGATGTTGAAACGGCGGTACTGCGCGCGCACCGGGCCGGCAGCATCGAACACCACGCACGAGGCCACGGTGGCTTCGCCCATGGTGTGGCTGATGTCGAAGCACTCCACCCGCTTCACCGGCTCGGCCAGCCCCAGCATCACCCGCAGCGCCTCGCTGCGCGCGTGCTGCGCGGTGCGGCTGTTGATCTCGGTCGCCAGGGTCAACTGCGCGTTGCGGCTGGCCAGTTCCAGGTAGCCGGCGCGCTCGCCACGGACGTTCCACTTCAGCTGCACCTTGCGCTCGGCCGAGGCCGACAGCGCCGAACCGATCAGATCGGCATCGGGAATTTCGCGGTCGAGCAGGATCTCGCGCGGTGGCTCGAATTCGATGTAGTACTGCGAGACAAAGGCCGCCAGCACTTCATCCGCGCTTTCCTCGCCGTTGGTGCGGGGAAAGAACGGTCGGGTGCCCAGGTTGCGGCCGTCACGGAAGGCCAGCAGCATCACGCAGGCCTGCGAGCCCTGCATGGCCACCGCCAGCACGTCCAGATCGGCCGCGCGGCCGTCCACGTACTGACGGGTCTGCATGCTGCGCAACGAGGTGATCAGATCGCGCAGGCGCGCGGCCTGCTCGAATTCCAGCGCCTCGCTGGCGGCCTGCATCTGCTCGCCCAGCTCCCGGGTCAGCTCATCGCTCTTGCCCTCCAGGAACATCGCCGCGCGGCGCACCGACTCGGCGTAGTCCGCGGCCGGCACCAGCTCCACGCAGGGCGCGCTGCAGCGCCCGATCTGATACTGCAGGCAGGGCCGCGAGCGGTTGCGGAACACGCTGTCTTCGCAGCTGCGCAGCTTGAACAGCTTGTGCATCAGGTTCAGCGTTTCGCGCACCGCGGTGACGCCGGGATACGGCCCGAAATAGCGTCCGGGAATGGCGCGCGGGCCACGATGCAGGGCGATGCGCGGCCAGTCCTCGCGGGTCAGCAGCACATGCGGATAGGTCTTGTCGTCGCGCAGGGACACGTTGTAGCGCGGCGACAGTGATTTGATCAGCTGGTTTTCCAGCAGCAGCGCTTCGGCTTCCGAGCGCGTCACGGTCACGTCCATGCGCACGATCTGCGAAAGCATCGACATGATGCGCGCGTTCTTCGGACTGCCGTTGAAGTAACTGCCCACGCGGTTGCGCAGCGCGCGGGCCTTGCCGACGTACAACAGCGTGTCGTCGGCCGCGTACATGCGGTACACGCCCGGGGCGGTACTCAGCTGGGCCGCGAATGCCTTGCCATCGAAGGACGGGACGGGAACAACGGTCATTCGCTGATCGGCACTTCGCTGAGCACGCCGCTGTCAGGGTCCAGACGCAGTACGGTGTGCGAATCTGTTTCGGCGATCCAGACGGCACCGGCACCGACGGCCAGGCCGGCCGGGCCGTGCAGGCGCCGCGGCAAGGGCTGGGTGGTCAGTTCGCCGCCGCCCAGGCGCAACGTGCGCAGGCGGCCATTGCCGGTATCGGCGATCCACAGCAACGGCGCATCCGGGCTCAGCGCGATCGCCTGCGGGAACTGCAGGTTGGCCTGCGCGCGCGGGCCATCGTCTTCGCCAAAGCGCCAGGTGCCCTGCCCGACCAGGGTCTGCACCAGATCGCCGCGCAGCTGCAGCGAACGGATCGATGAACCCAGTGCGTCGGCGACGTACAGCACCTGCTGGACCACGGCCACGGCGGTGGGCTGGGCGAATGCGGCCAGGTGGCCACTGCCGTCGCGCTCGTCGATGGCGCCACTGCCGGCACGCCACTGCAGGCTGCGCTGGCCGAGGTGATAGCTCCAGATGCGGTTGTCGCCGGCCATGGCGATGTGCAGCTGGTTTTCGGCGATGGCCAGGCCGACCGGATGATCCAGCGACACCTGCCGTGGCTGCGCCACCGGCCCTTCCTCGGGAGCGCCCGGACGACCGTTGCCGCACAGGGTGTCGACCAGGCCGGTCAGCAGGTTGATGCGGCGCACGGCGTGGTTGCCGGTGTCGGCCACGTACAGCGACTCGCGCTCCAGCGCCAGCGCCTGCGGCCGGTGGAAAGCGGCTTCGGCGAGGTTGCCGTCCATGAAGTCGGCGGTGCCCAGGCCGAACTGGCGCAGCACGCGGCCGCCGTGACTGCATTCCAGGATGCGGTGGTGGCCGCTGTCGGCGATGTACAGCCGTTCCTGGTTCACTGCCAGACCCATGGGGAATCGCAGCGCCTGGCGCGGCTCGGGGTGCAGTTCGCTGCCTCCGCGCGAAGGGGCCGACGGCGCACCCTCGCACAGGGCATTCAGGGCCCGCTCCAGCTCGCCGGGCACGCCCTGGCCGATCAAGCGCTGCTGTTCGCGACCCTGCGCGTCCAGCAACACCATGGTCGGCCACGCGGTGACGCCGAAGCGGCGCCAGCCATCCCAATCGGCATCGAGCAGCACCGGCATGGTCAGGCCCTGGCGGCGCAGCAGCTTCAATGCAGCCGTGGCATCACGCTCGAAATCGAAACGCGGTACCTGCAGCACCAGGGGTTGCAGCTTACCGGGGTGGCGTGACAGCCACTGGCTGAACTCGGCCAGCCGTTGCGCGCTCCACGCGGAAGCCGCGTTGACGAACAACAGCGCGACCGGCCGGCCACGCAGTTCGGTCAGGGTGCAGGGCGCGGCGTTGAGCCAGGCGGCGAACTCGGGCAGGTCCGGGACGGGCTGGATGTTCATGGCCCGATTATGCCGGAGTCGGCGTGATGCAACAGGCGTGCCACGGTACGTTCGGCAGCAGCGTCGACCAGCGACCAGACCTGTTCGAAATGATCGCTGCCACCGGTATAGGGATCGGGAATCGCGCGCTCGCCCTGCCCGCCCGACCACGGCAGGTACAGCGCCAGGCGCTCGCGCTGGTCGGCGGTGGCAAGGCGCGCGGCATCACGCAGATTGGCCTCGTCGGCGCACAGTATCCAGTCGAAGGTGTCGAAGTCCTGCGGCCGCAGCTGCCGCGCGCGCAGGCTGCCCAGGTCCACGCCATGCCCGGCCGCGCACGCGATGGCTCGCCGGTCGGGTGGCTGGCCCACATGCCAGTCGCCGGTACCGGCCGAGTCGACCTGCACCCGCCCCGCCAGCGCCGAGGCATCCAGGCGGGCGCGCAGCGCGCCTTCGGCCATCGGCGAGCGGCAGATGTTGCCGAGGCAGACGACCAGCAGCTTCATCGCGCGGCCATCGCCTGCAGCAGCGTTTCGGCGCGCTGCAGGTCTTCAGGGGTGTCGATGCCCGGCGGGAAAGGTTCGGGCGAGATCGCCACGGCGATCGGATAGCCCGCTTCCAGCACGCGCAGCTGCTCCAGCGATTCCACCTGTTCCAACGTGCCCGGGGGCATCGAGGCGAACTGCTGCAGGAAGCCGGCACGGTAGCCATAGATGCCGATGTGGCGCAGCCACTGGTGGCCCTCGGGCAGGATCTCGCGGCTGCGGGCGAAGCCATCGCGGTGCCAGGCGATCGGCGCACGGCTGAAGTACATGGCCTCGTTGCGCACGTTGCGCACCAGCTTGACCACGTTGGGGTCAAACAGCGTGTGTGCATCCTCGACCGGCGTGGCCAGGGTCGACATCGGCGCGCTGCCTTCCACCAGTGCGGCGGCGACGGCGCGGATGCCGGCGGCCGGTGCGAACGGTTCATCGCCCTGCAGGTTGACCACCACGGTGTCCTCAGCCCAGCCAGCGATGCGCGCGCATTCGGCCAGGCGATCGGTGCCGGAGGCATGCGACGCCGCGGTCATCGCCACCTTCACTTCCTCCAGGCCGGACAAGGCGTCGGCAATGCGCTGGTCGTCAGTGGCGACCCAGACCTCACCCGCACCGGCCTGCAGCGCGCGGCGGGCCACATGCAGCACCATGGGCTCTCCGCCCAGCAGGCGCAGCGGCTTGCCCGGCAGCCGCGAAGCGGCATAGCGGGCCGGGATGGCAACAACGAAGTCGGTCATGCGGGCGGTACTCGGCAGGCGCGATACAGCAGGAATGCGGCCGGCGGCGTGCATTTGCAAGCGCCGCACGGCCCCTCAGTTCGGTCGCAGCTTGTCCAGGCGATCGGTCAGCGCGATCCAGAAAGCAGCGGGCAACTCGGCACGCAGCGGCACGGCGTACTGCCAGTCGTTGGCGAACGCACGGCACTTCACGGCATCCTTTTCGGTCATCAGCACCGGCAACTGGCTGCCAAAGGACAGATCCTGCGGCTGGTAGGCGTGATGGTCGGCGAAGGCGTGCGGCACCACGCCGATCGCACGCGCGCGCAGCATGTCGAAGAAGCGTTGCGGATGGGCGATGCCGGCCACGGCATGCACGCGTTGGCCCGCGAAGTACGAGAGCGGACGCGCCCGTCCACCGGCCAGTGGTTGTGCACTGTCGATGTGCAGGGCCATCGGCCATTGGCCGAAGCCGCAGGCCTGGGCAGCCGTCGCTGCATCCGCCTGGCCCAGGTTGACCACACGGAAATCGCATTCGGCGGCGCGGCTGACCGGCTCGCGCAGCGGGCCGGCGGGGATCATCAGGCCATTGCCATAGCGACGCTGGGCATCGACCACCTCGATCTCGATGTCGCGCGCCAGCCGGTAGTGCTGCAGGCCGTCATCGCAGACGATCACGTCGCAGCCGGCAGCGATCAACGCCTTGCCCGCTGCCACGCGATCACTGTCCACGCGTACCGGCACGCCGGCTTTCCAGGCGATCAGCACCGGCTCGTCGCCACCGAGGGCGGTCGGTGTATCGGCTTCCACCCAACGTGCCTTGTCCGCTTGCTCCCGGCCGTAGCCGCGGCTGGCGACGCCGGGCTTCCAGCCCGCTGCGCGCAGGCGCTCGACCAGGGCGATGGTCAGCGGCGTCTTGCCGGTGCCGCCAGCGGTGATGTTGCCGACCACGATGACCGGCACCGCCAGCGCATGGCGCTTGCGCCAGCCACGGCGGTACAGGCGCCGGCGCAGCGCGGTGACGCCCGCGTACAGCGGTGCCAGCAATCGCATCGGCCACGGCACCGGGCTGCCGTCATACCAGTACGGCGGGGTCTGGGTACCTTTGCCCGCCATCAGTCCTGCCTTTCGCGGAACTGCATGTTGTGCAGGTGCTGGTACAGGCCACCCATCGACAGCAGTTCCTGGTGGGTGCCGCGCTCAACGATGCGGCCATGGTCCATCACCAGCACCTGGTCGGCATGCTCGATGGTCGACAGGCGGTGCGCGATCACCAGCGTGGTGCGCTCGGGCATCAGGCGCTGCAGCGCGTCCTGCACCAGGCGCTCGGATTCGTTGTCCAGCGCCGCGGTGGCCTCGTCCAGGATCAGGATCGGCGCATCGCGCAGGATCGCGCGGGCGATCGCCAGGCGCTGGCGCTGGCCGCCGGACAGCAGCGCGCCATTCTCCCCCACCGGCGTCTGCAGCTGCTGCGGCATGCGTGCGATGAACTCCCAGGCATTGGCCGCTTCGGCCGCCGCGCGGATCTGCTCGTCGGTTGCATCCATGCCGTAGGCGATGTTGGCCGCGATGGTGTCGTCGAACAGCATGACCTTCTGGCCGACGATGGCCACCTGCCTGCGCAGATCGGCCAACGGGTAGTCATCCAGGGCAACGCCATCGAGCAGGATGCGGCCGCCGTTGGGTTCGTAGAAGCGTGGCACCAGCCGGATCAGGCTGGTCTTGCCGCTGCCGGAACGACCGACGATGGCGGTGACCGTACCCGGCCTGGCAACGAAGCTGATGTCGTCCAGGGCGATGCCACTGTCTTCGCGGTAACGCAGCATGACGTGTTCGAAGGCCAGTTCGCCGCGAACGCGCTGCACCGTGTGCTTGCCCTCGTCGCGCTCGACCGGCATGTCGATGATGCCGAACAGGCGCTCGGCAGCGGCCACGCCGCGCGAGATCGAGGTCTGCACGCTGGTCAGCCGGCGCAGCGACGGAATGATGGCCATCATCGAGGTCATCAGGCCCATGAACTGGCCCGCATTGAGCTTGCCGGCCAGCGCTTCGCGGGTGGACACCCACACGATCACCGCCAGCGCCAGCGCCGCCAGGAACTGGACCACGCTGGAGGCAGCCGCACGGGTCACTTCCACCTTCATGTTCAGCGCCAGCATGCGGTTGGCCAGGCGCGAGTAGCGCGAGATCTCGTGCTGCTGGGTGCCGTGCACCTTCACTTCCTGCTGCGCGGCCAGCGACTGCTCGGCGGTCTGCGCCATGGTGCCCATGCCGTCCTGGATGCCGCGGCTGATGCGCCGGTAGCGCTTGCCCACGTAGGAGACGATCACGCCGATCAGCGGCACCACCACCAGCATCGCCAGGGTCACTTTGACGCTCATCTGCAGCATCACCGCCAGCATGGCGATGATGGTCAGGGTGTCGGCCACCACGGTCTTGAGCGCATCGGCGCTGGCCTGGGTGACCTGTTCGGTATCGAAGTTCAGGCGGCTGACCATCACCGGCGTCGCTTCGGCGTCGAAGTGCGAGGACGGCAGGTGCAGGTACTTCTGCAGCACCTGTTCGCGCAGGTCGCGGACCACGCTGCGGCCGGTCTTGGCCAGCGTGTAGTCGCTGACCCAGGTGGCCACGCTGCGCATCAGGAACAGGCCGAGGATGGTCAGCGGCAGGATCACCGCCATGCGCGGCTCAGGGTTGACGAAGCCGCGGTTGACCAGCGGCTCCATCAGCTTGGTGAAGTGATAGCCGGCCAGGGCTTCGACCACCATCGCGATGACCGCGCCGATCATGAACACCCAGTAGGTGCGGGTATAGCCCAGCAGACGTTTGTAGATCGGCCACACTGGCGCGTGATGGGAACTCATGGACGCACCTCTGGCGCTGTTGCAATGGCGATACGACGGAAGCCGAGCTGGCCCAGCGCATCCTGCGCGGTGACCACGGCCTGGTAGGGAGTGCGTGCGTCGGCACGCAGCAGCACGGTCTGTTCACGGTCGCTGCCGGCGACGGCGGCGATCGTCTGCTTGACCGATTCGACGTCGCTGCGCAGCACTTCCTGATCGTTGACGAAGTAGCGGCCGTCCGCGTTGATCAACACGCTGAGCGAGCGCGGCGGCTCGTTGGTCTGCTGCTGGCTGGCGGTCGGCAGCTGCACCTGCAGGGTCGAACGCGCATCGAAGGTGGTGGTGACCACGAAGAAGATGATCAGCACCAGGATGACGTCGATCAGCGGCACCAGGTCGATATGCGGTTCATCCTGGGACCGGTCGTTGCCGATACGCATCGATCAGGCCTTTGCCGTGGCGGCGGAGGACGCGCGCGCGGCGGGCGGCGGGCTCATCACCCCGGGGCGACCATCCAGCGTATCCAGCAATGCGCTGGCTTCCTGCTCCATCTCCACCACGTAGCCGTGGATGCGGCCCTTGAAGAAGCGGTGGAACATCAGCGCCGGGATCGCCACGATCATGCCGGTGGCGGTGCACACCAGCGCCTTGCCGATACCGCCGGCAAGCTGGTTCACATCCCCCACGCCGTGGTCGAGGATGCCCAGGAACATCTGGATCATGCCGACCACGGTGCCGAGCAGGCCCAGCAGCGGGCCGGCCGAGGCGATGGTGCCCAGCGCGTTGAGGAAACGCTCCATGCGGTGCACCAGGTGGCGACCGGTGTCTTCGATGCGCTCGCGGATCTGGTCGCGCGGGCGGTTGCGCGCTTCCAGTGCGGCGGCCAGCAGGGCGCCCAGCGGTGAGTTGGCACGCAGGGTCTGCAGGTGCGCCGGGTCGAGCTTGCCGCGCGCGGCCCAGTTGCGCACTTCCTGGCCCAGGCCAGGTGGCAGCACCTCGTTACGCCGCAGGGACCAGAAACGCTCCAGGACGATCGCCAAAGCCAGTACGCCCAACAGCAGCAGCGGCACCATCGGCCAGCCACCGGCCTTGACCAGTTCCCACACGTTTCAACCCTCCGGCCCAACGGCCGCTTGTTCGATCGGCGATAGGATAGCAGCCGACCGTGCCCGCCCAGCGGCATCCCACCACCGGGCTGCGTGGATACGCTGTTCACGCAGCTGCAGGCCTTGTGCGCCAAGCCATACGCGGATCGCGCCGGACTCGGCGGTGGACAGCACTTCGGCGCCGGCCGCCTGCCAGCGCTGCACCACGTCACGCTTCGGGTGGCCAAAGCGGTTCTGGTGCCCGGCCGAGACCAGCGCCAGCTGCGGCGCCACCGCCTTCACCCAGCCCGCAGTGGAGCTGCCTCCGCTGCCGTGATGGGGCACCAGCACCACATCCGCACGCAGCGCGCCGGCAGCGCCCGCCAGCAGCGCCTGCTCGCCTGGCCGGCCGATGTCGCCGGGCAGCAGCACCACCCCATGGGCGCCGGCAACCCGCAGCACGCAACTGGCCTCGTTGTCGGCGCCCTTCATGCCAGCGGCCGGGACAGCGTCAGGCGGGTGCAGCACCTGGAAATCGACCCCGTCCCATTGCCAGCGCAGTCCCTGTTGGCAGGGGCCGGCAGTGGCAATCGCACTGCCCCGTGGCGCCAGTATCTCCAACCCCGGCAGTTGCCGGCGCAGCGCAGCAAGGTTGCCGCTGTGGTCAAGGTGGTCGTGACTGATCATCACCCGCGCCGGAGGCGCCTGCCCCAACGCGCGCAACGTCGGCAGCAGCATCCGCTCCTCTCCCTCGCTGCCTGCGGGCGGACCGACGTCGTACCAGAGTGCGTGGTGGGCGGTCCGCAACAGCACCGCCGTGCCCTGGCCGACATCGTGCACCACCAGTTCCAGCTCTCCCCGCTGTGGCGCCGACCGTGCCGGCCACAGCAGGGGCAGGCACAGCAATGACCCGGCAAGCACCGCACCCGCACCGCGTGGCAACAGCCACCAGAACACCCCCAGCAAGGCCGCCGGCAACGCCCAGGCAGGCCCCTGCGCCAGCCACCACATTGCCTGCGGGTGCTCGGCCAACGGCCGCATCAGCTGCCAACTGGCATCGAACACCCAGGCTGCCGCGCGCCAGGGCCACTGCCCTGCCCCGCTATGCAGGGCCTCCAGAGCGGTTCCCAGCAGGGCCAAAGGCACTACCAGCAGGCTCCACAGCGGAATGACCGGCAGATTCACCAGCGGCCCCAGCCGCGCGGTTCCACCAAACAGCGCCACTGCCAGCGGCAGCAGAGCGACGCTGGCCACCCCCTGTCCTGCGACAGCGCCGCGCAGCATCGCGGAGAACCCCTTCGGCCGCCCCTGCGGCAGGCACCACAACAACCACAGGACGCCGCCGAAACTGAGCCAGAAGCCCGCAGACAGCACCGACAGCGGGGCCGGCAGCAGCATCGCCAGCGCGGCCAGCGCCAGGCCCTGTGCCACCGTCACCGGACGGCGGACGACGCGCGCCAACGCCACCACCGCGATCATCAACGCGGTGCGCACGGTCGGCAGCTCGCTGCCTGCAACAACGGCATAGCCGGCCGCCGCCACCGCAGCGGCACAGGCCGCCGCCTGCGGTCGTGGCCAGAACCCGGCAAGTCCTGGCCAGGACCGCCAGAGAACAGAACACAACAAGGCGGCGAAGCCCGCCACCAGACCGACATGGAAGCCGGAGATGGCGATCAGGTGGGTCAGGCCCAGCGCGCGCAGCTGCGCCCAGTCGATATCGGACAGGCCACGCGTATCGCCCAGCGCCAGGGCCTGGATGAACCGCGCCGAGGGGTGTGCGATCTGCGTGGCGATGGCCGCACTGGTGCGCTCGCGCCAGGCGGGCAGGCCATGCGCGGGGCGCAGCTGCCGCGTAGTGCCGGCGTCACGCACGTTGCCACTCGCTGCCAATCCGTGCAGCAGCGCGTGCCGCTCGCCATCGAAGCCACCCGGGTTGATGCGCGAGCGTGGCGGCCGCACGCGCAGCGACAACTGCCAGTCCGCGCCAGCGTGCAGGCGATGTCTCTGGTCTGTCCCGGCGTCGACCGGCCCGCGCCGGGGCGCGTGCCAGAACACCTGCAGCCGCTTTCCGCGCAGCATCGGCGTCGCATCGGACGCATCGACCCGGAACTCGAACCGGGTGTATCCAGGCGCTTGCTTTGGCAGATCGACGACCTGACCCCGGACGATCACATCCTGCGCGGCAGCACCGGCCGGCAGCTGCGCCTGCAGTGCCCAGTATCCATGGCAGGACGTCCAGGCCAGGCCGAACAGCAACGCAGCCGCCGCGCGCCCGCGCCAGCGCAATACCCAGCCCAACGCCGCGACGGCGGCTGCCGGAACAGACGCCCATAGCGGTGGCAACACAGGCAACAGCACGCAGGCCAACGCGCCGGTGACCACGCCGGCTGCGCACGCGGGGCCCAGCAACGGCGACACGGTCCGATCGGCAGCCATCGACACAGCGTGCCGTGGTACGGCCTCACGCAACCATCAGGCAACGCCGTGCGGTGCTGTCAGCGCCCCACTAACGACGCACGTTGCCGCGGTGGAAGTTGACCCGGAAACTGGCGCCGCCGCCGACCGCCTCGCCCACGCTGACCGTGCCACCGTGGTGCTGCACGATCTCCTTGACCAGATGCAGGCCGAGACCGCTGCCGCTGCCAGCGGCACGCAGGCGGTGGAACGGCTCGAAGATCGCCTCGCGGTCACCGACCGGCACACCGGCGCCCTGGTCGCTGACTTCCAGCAGGCCCTGCCGGTCCAGACGCACGCAGATGGTGCCGCGCCCGCCGCCGTGGACAATGGCGTTGTGTACCAGGTTGGCGATCACCCGGCCCAAGGCCAGGCCATCACCATGGATCCAGACCGGCGTCTCCGGCGCATCCACTTCGAAGCCATAGCCGGCGCCAACGACCAGCGGCGCGAGGTCGGCGGCCGCTTCGCGCACGACATGCGCCAGGTCCAGCCGCTGCAACGCGGCGATGTTGCGGTCCAGGCGCTGCAGGTCGAGCAGGTGCTCGGCGACGTTGCCGAGGCGGGCGACATCGGTCAGCAACTGCGATTTCAACTCCCCCTGCGGCAACTGCGACAAGCGCGCCTGCACCACCGCAATCGGCACCCGCAGTTCATGCGCGGCATCGGCCAGGAACTTGTCGCGTGCTGCGTAGCCCTGCTGCACCTTGTCGATCGCATCGTTGAACGCTTCGACCAGAGGCGCCACCTCGGTCGACACCAGCTGCGCGTCCAGGCGCGCACCGGGCTGGCCGATATCCAGCTCCTTGGCCTGCTGCGCCGACCGGCGCACGCCACGCATGGCGCGATGGATCACCGTCGGCATCACCAGCAGCGTGACCACGATCAACGGCAGGAAGAACCACAGGCCGATCAACCGCAGCACCATCAACGCGCCATCCAGCAGGCCGCCCTTCGGCGCCCCGCCCACCATCACCGTGATGCGGCGGCCGTCCTCGTTGCGGATCATCACCCGGGCCACGTCCAGGTACGGCGGTACCAGCGACCCCAGCTCGGTGGCACCCAGTGTCGGCAGGCGGGCCAGCAGCGGCGCGTGGATGGCAGGCAGCGTGCCGCGCTGCAGCCATGCGCCGCGATCGTCGACCGCCGCGAACCACAGGTTGCCACCGGCACGCGCATCGAGCTTCTGCCAGCGTGCTTCATCCAGCACCAGCCGGCCGCCTTCGCTGTGCACGGCGTTGGCCGCGCTCTCGGCCATGAACATGTCCATGCCCCAGGTGTCCTTGTCGCCCCAGGTCAGGATCAACGCAACCACGGCGAACAACACCGTGAAGGCCTGCGCCAGGAACAACCGCCATGCCAGACCCAGCGTGATCGAACGGATCGGTCGTGCCATCTCAGGCCTCCGCCAGCAGGTAGCCGACGCCACGGATCACGTGGATCTCCACGCCTGCGCCGGCCTGCTGCAGCGCCTTGCGCAGCTTGGAGATATGCGCGTCGAGCGCATTGGACTGGATCTCATCATCAAACCCGTACACCGCCGCTTCCAGCGCACTGCGGGTGACCGTACGACCCTGCCGCATCGCCAGCGCCTGCAGCACCAGCACCTGCCGCCGCGGCAATGCGACCGGCTGTCCATCCACCTGCGCCTGCAGCGATTCGAAATCAAACTCCAGCCGGCCCAGCCGCAACCGGGGGGTCACCATGGCCGACGGTCGACGCGATACGGCGCGGATCCGCGCCATCAGCTCTTCGATCGCTACCGGCTTGACCAGGTAGTCATCGGCGCCGACATCCAGCCCCTCCACCTTGTCTGACAGCCCACCCTTGGCGGTGAGCATGATCACCGCCAGGTTCGGTCGCAGGGCACGGGCGGTCGCCACGAAACCCACGCCATCACCGTCCGGCAGCTGCCGATCAAGCAGCATCAGCTGGTGCACCGGCTCACGCAGGGCGAGCGCCGCCTCGGCCAGGCTGCCAACCACGTCGGCGACCACCCCCTGGCGCTCAAGCCCGGACTGCAGGGCTCGCGAGAGATCGGGATCATCTTCGACCAGGAGAATGCGCATCGGGGGCTCGGCAACCGGAAACGGTGCCGATCATAGTGCCTTCGGCGTGCAAGTGGCGCCGATGCAGCAGATTGCGCCTGCGCAATGTTCCGACAATGTTGTGCGCGCAGCATGCACCGCCATCCCCGCAAAGTAGTACGTTGATGACCTCGCTGCCCCCCGCCCTGCTGCGCCCCCTGCTGTGCACCGTCGCTCTCTCCACGCCGCTGCTGGCAAACGCGCAGGAACAGGCCCCGGGCGTACAGGCCGGCATCACCTTCGGCGCGACCACCGGCGCCTATGCGCACTATGACGACAAGCCGCTGGTGCTGCCGGCGCTGTCCTGGCAGGGCAAGCGCTTCTTCGCCAGCCCTGGCTCGCTCGGCATGAACCTCTACAAGGCCGATGGCCTGCGCGTGTCGGCCGTGGCTACGCCCTACACGTTGCGCTTCAAGACCGACGACGTGAACGATCCGCAGCTGCGCCGCCTGCACAGCCGGCAGATGTCGGCAATGGTCGGCATCAACGCCGACTACAGTGCGGACTGGGGCGCGGTAGCGGCCAGCGTGAAGCGCGAAGTGAGCGGGCATGGCGGCGGTGTTGAATCAAGCCTGCACTACAGCTATCCGATCCAGGCCGGTCGCTTCACTTGGGTGCCGCGCGTGGGCGTGGTGCATTCCAGCGCCCGCCTGCTCGACTACTACTACGGCATCAGCGACGAGGAAGCCCTGCGCTCCGGGCTGGCAGCCTACAAACCCGGCAGTGCCACCTCGCCGAGCCTGCAGATCGCGGTCAGCACACCACTGGGTACGAAATGGCGCGCGACCGGCGTGGTCGCCAACCAGTGGTTCGGTGATGCCGTCGAGGACAGCCCGATGGCACGACGCAGCAGCCAGACATCCGCTTTCATCTCGCTGATGCGCGCGTTCTGACCGAACCCGCTTCCAATCCACCAACAAGCAAGGATCCAGCATGGCCGCCGTCACCCCCACCGCCGATGCCAACGCGATCCTGCGCGCGCCGGATCTGGACAGCGCCGAGCGTGCCTACCTGGGCCTGCTGCCGGACATGGATCATGTGGACGCACTGACCCGACGTGCACTTGGCCTGTCGCGCGCTGCAGATGCGGCGCGCGGCTATGCGCTGTCGATGACACTGGTCGGCCTGCGACTGCAGGAACTGGAGATGGGCGAGCCGTGTGCGGCCCAGTATCGGCAGGCAACGCTGCGCAGCCTGCGGCAGGCCTTCACTGCTGCCTGAGCATTCCGTCAGCGGAAGGTTGTCCAGGCCAGGACTGCAGACAGCAGTGCGACCCAGATCACGGCCTTGAAGGTGCCTTCCAGCATGTTGCCGCCGAACAGCAGCTCGACGATCGGGTTCGGCCGGGAAACGGGAGCATGGTCACTCATGGTGGCGTCCTGTGGTTTGGGAACTGCGTCACCGATGATACAAAAGCTTGACAATCCTGTTGCTGTTTCCGGTATGGTCGATGCAACGCGGCGTTCAAGGATGATCGATGCTCAAGCGTGCACTGTTTCCCGTAGTCGCCCTGCTGCTGGCCGCACTGGTCATCATGCTCTCCTGGCAGAACCGCCAGTTGCGGCAGGTCAACGAACAGATGGCGGCGCAGCTGCAGCAGACCCAGCTGGATGCACATGGTCTGGCAATCGGCACCCGGCCTGAACTGTTGACGCTGCGGACGACGCAGCAGGCCCATGTCGATATCGGTGGCGCCCGCGCCGTTCCGCAGATCCTCTACTTCTTCTCTACCGCCTGCCGCTACTGCCTGGCCTCGGTGCCGCAACTGCAGCAGATCGCGGCGGCGCGTGGCAGCGCCGAACTGATCGGTGTCGGCTTACCACCCTACGATCAGCTTGCCGCGTACGCCGGCAAACACGCGCTGGCGTTTCCGATCGCCGTCGACGATCAGGGCGAGGTCTCCAAGCGCTACCGCGCCACGCTGACACCGATGCTGATGGTGCTCGCCGCAGATGGCAGCGTCGCCTACAAGCATGTCGGCCAGCTCGACACAGAGACGGTACAGGCCGTCGCCAACGCAATGAATCCGGGAAGCCACACCAACTGAAGGAGATACACATGATCGGGAAGAAAACGCTGTTCTCGTCCGTCGCCGGTATCGTCATCGTTGCTGCAATGTCATTCGGGGCCGCACAGGCCTTCGCCACACCGGTGAAGACCGGCTTTGCACCGGGTTGCGTGGATACCCCCGGGTGCATGTTCGGCGGCAATGGCCGCGCCGGCGGCACACGCATCTGCTGCGTCGCCAACTGATTCCGCTTCGACACCGCCCCGCAAGCGGTGACCTCATGTTCCATCGCCACTGCAAGGAGATACACATGATCGGAAAGAAGAAGCTGTTTTCGTCCATTGCCGGCATCGTCGTGGTTGCCGCGATGTCGTTCGGTGCTGCGCAGGCCTTCGCCACGCCGGTCAAGACCGGCTTCGCACCGGGCTGCAAGGAACATCCCAGCTGCCCATACGGCAACGCCGGCTCCCACGGCCTGCTGGTCTGCTGCGATCCCATGTGATCCACCTCGACGCTCTGCAAAGGAGATACAGATGATCGGAAAGAACAAGCTGTTCTCGTCCATTGCCGGCATCGTCGTGGTTGCCGCCATGTCGTTCGGCGCCGCGCAGGCGTTCGCCACGCCGGCCAAGGCCGGATTCGCCCCGGGTTGCGAGTTCACCCCGGGTTGCCCGTATGGCGGTTCAGGCCATTGGTCCGGCCCTCGCCTGTGCTGCGATCCGCTCTGAGCCTGCTTGAAGGTTCCAGCCATGTCGTGACCTGAGCCCAGGCTTCCCGGCCAACGGGGTCACTTCCGGGCACACAGGCCGGACTGCCTTCACAGGTGGCCCGGCCTTTTTCATGGCAATGACCTGCAGCTGCCCCGACCCAGCCCGGATTCATCCTTGCTGGCTCTCGTTGGCACGCACTTTTCCCGCCTTCGTCGGATACCGGTTTCACACCGCAGGCCACAGTGCAACGCTGGACTCCCTTCTCCGGAGCACCGTGCCATGCCGATGCTTGCCTTGCTGCTGTTGATGGCCGGTCTATGCAACCGCGACGCCGGCACCGGAAGCGATTCGCTGCAAATGCAGATCCTGCAGGCCGATGCCCAGCGTGCCGCCAGCGAGCCGGCCACGCATCGCCAGACGGACAGCCAGAGCGTGCAGATCCTGCGCTTGAGTGCAGACCGCGTACTGCAGGTGGCTCATGGTCGCGTGCACGCTGAAGCGCCTGCGGGACAGCGCGGGCAAGCGCACTCCCGGGGCCTCATGCAGCTGTGGCAGCGTGTGGATGGTCATTGGCAGCTGCAGCGCAGCGCCAGTGTCGAGCAACGCGGTTGACGATGACAGCAACCGGCCAGGCGCAGACAAGCGCGAATCGCAGGCACAAAAAAACCGGCTCTGGGCCGGCTTCATCGTGTCCACCGCTGCCCCGGCGATGCCGGGAACCGGTGGTGGGCGGTACAGGGTTCGAACCTGTGACCCCTACCATGTCAAGGTAGTGCTCTACCGCTGAGCTAACCGCCCAAAAATTCCGTACAGCCCGCAGGCTGGTGCTTCTACGTAAAAACCCGGCGCCAGGGCCGGGCTTTTCATCCTCACGACAGCCCCCTGGGGGACTTCGTGGTGGGCGGTACAGGGTTCGAACCTGTGACCCCTACCATGTCAAGGTAGTGCTCTACCGCTGAGCTAACCGCCCGTTTGTTGCTTCTGCAGCGCCGCGATTGCGTCGGTGCAGGCCGCGTATATTACGGACGACGGCCGGCAAGCGCAATACTTTTGTGAAGAAAAGCCGCGTTATCGCGTTCAGCCCAGGCTGGCTTCCTTCAGCTGCCGGATCTGGTCGCGTACCCGGGCGGCATCCTCGAATTCCAGGTCCTTGGCATGCTGGTACATCCGCTGCTCCAGGGCCTTGAGACGGGCGGCCAACTGCGCCGGACTGAGCGAACGGTAGTCGGCCGCCTCCTCTGCCACCCCGGAACGGCCTTTGCCCTTGCCCTTGCGGGACTCCTTCTCGGCGGCATCCGAGCGAGCGCCCTCCAGCACGTCGACGATCGGCCGCAGGACCGAGCGCGGAATGATGCCGTGCTCCTGGTTGTACTCGACCTGCTTGCTACGACGACGGTCGGTCTCGTCAATCGCTGCCTGCATCGAACGGGTGATCCTGTCCGCATACAGGATCGCCTTGCCGCGCACGTTGCGGGCTGCACGGCCGATGGTCTGGATCAACGAACCGGTCGAGCGCAGGAAACCCTCCTTGTCCGCATCCAGGATCGCCACCAGCGAGACCTCGGGCATGTCCAACCCCTCGCGCAGCAGGTTGATGCCGACCAGCACATCGAACTTGCCCAGGCGCAGGTCGCGGATGATCTCCACGCGCTCGACGGTATCGATGTCCGAGTGCAGGTAGCGCACGCGGATGCCGTGCTCGGTCAGATACTCGGTGAGGTTCTCGGCCATGCGCTTGGTCAGGGTGGTGACCAGCACGCGGTCACCGGCCTTGATGCGCTCGTTGGCCTCGCTCATCAGGTCATCGACCTGGGTGCCGACCGGACGGATCTCCACCACCGGATCGATCAGGCCGGTCGGGCGCACCACCAGCTCGGCCATGTCCTCACCGGCCTCACGGAATTCGTAAGGGCCCGGCGTCGCCGACACGTAGATGCTGCGCGGGCAGCGCGCCTCCCATTCCTCGAAACGCAGCGGACGGTTGTCCAGCGCCGACGGCAACCGGAAGCCGAACTCGACCAGGGTTTCCTTGCGCGAACGGTCGCCCTTGAACATGGCGCCGATCTGCGGAATGGTCACGTGCGATTCGTCGATCACCAGCAACGCATCGGCTGGCAGGTAATCGAACAGGGTCGGCGGCGGCTCGCCCGCGTTCTTGCCGGTCAAGTGCCGCGAGTAGTTCTCGATGCCATTGCAGAAGCCCACCTCGGCCATCATCTCGAGGTCGAACTGGGTGCGCTGGGCCAGGCGCTGCGCCTCGACCAGCTTGTTCTGCGCATACAGCTGCTCCAACCGTTCCTTCAGCTCGACCTTGATGGTTTCCACCGCCGCCAGCACCCGTTCGCGCGTGGTCGCATAGTGGGTCTTCGGGTAGACCGTGAAGCGCATCAGGTTGCGCATGGTCTCGCCGGTGAGCGGATCGAACATCGTGATCTTTTCCACCTCGCCATCGAACAGTTCGATGCGCAGGGCCTCACTGTCCGATTCTGCCGGGAATACATCGATCACTTCACCCCGCACGCGGAAAGTACCGCGCTGCAGCTCGTACTCATTGCGGGTGTACTGCAGCTGGGTCAGGTGATTGATCAGGTCACGCTGGTCGATGCGCTCGCCCTTGGACAGGATCAGGCGCAGCGACAGATAGTCTTCCGGCGCACCCAGCCCGTAGATGGCCGACACGGTCGCCACCACGATCGCATCCGGCCGCGACAGCAGGGTCTTGGTCGCCGCCAGCCGCATCTGCTCGATGTGCTCGTTGATCGAACTGTCCTTCTCGATGAAGGTGTCCGACGACGGCACGTAGGCTTCCGGCTGGTAGTAGTCGTAATAGCTGACGAAGTACTCCACCGCGTTGTGCGGGAAGAAAGCCTTGAACTCACCGTACAGCTGCGCGGCCAGGGTCTTGTTCGGCGCCATGATCAGCGTCGGTTTCTGGATCTGCTGGATGACGTTGGCGATGGTGTAGGTCTTGCCCGAGCCGGTCACGCCCAGCAGGGTCTGCTTTGCCACGCCTGCCTCGAAATTGCTGGTCAGCTTGGCGATGGCATCGGGTTGGTCGCCCGCCGGCGAATACGGCGAGACAAGCTGAAAACTGTCGCTCATGGTGTTGCCAGGTCCCGGGGAAGGTAAGTATAGAGGGCGTCCGGTGACGGTCGGCTGAGGGGAAGCCGGGGAGACCGGCAGGGGGATGCCTGATGGCGGCCGCGCAGTCGGGCGCGGAGGCTGGATGCATGCACCCGACCCCTACCCCCTGCCCCCTCGGCCCTCGCTCTGCGCGGGGCGTGCACCTGACCGAACTGCTGGTGGTCATCGCCGTGCTGGCGGTGCTGCTGGCCGCATCATGGCCTGCGCTGCAGCCCCTGCTGCTACGGCAACGCGCCGATGCACTGCAACTGACCCTGCACGCCAGCCTGTCCGGCGCGCGCAGTGAGGCACTGCGCAGACGGGAGCTGATCGGTCTCTGCGCCAGTGTCGACGGCCTGCGCTGCAGCGACGACTGGAGCGCTGGCTGGATCATCTACCGCAGTGGCGATCAGCGCCGGGAGCCGGAGTCGCCGGAGGCGATCCTGAGCAACCACACCGGGCGTTCGGACATATCAATCCTGGCCCGGGCCAGCAGCGGGCGCCCACGGCTGTTCTTCCAGGCAGATGGACGCAGTCCAGGGGCCAACCTGACCCTGCGCATCTGCGCAGGCAGACAACTGCACGGCAAGCTGGTGGTCAACAATGGCGGCCGCACCCGCAGCGAACGCAGCAACCGCAATCTGCCGTGCTGAACAGGGTCAAGAAAAGCAAAAAGCCGCGATTTCTCGCGGCTTCTGCAGTATCTGGCGCCCGAAGTTGGACTCGAACCAACGACCCCCTGATTAACAGTCAAGTGCTCTAACCGGCTGAGCTATTCGGGCGGGGAGGCGCATTGTACTGGTCGAATCCTGGAAGATCAACACCCCTACCAACAATCGGAAACCGCTCCTTCCGACGTTTTCCGGTTGGCCTGGTCGAGGGTCATCTTGCCGCAGCTGTCCTTGACCTGCGTACCCGCGGGAGATGCCGTGATCGTGAACGTGGAACCATCTCCCTTATAGCTCAGGTTGTATCGCGTCGCTCCGCCTTCGCGCGGCGAGACCTTGCTGGGCAGGGTGTAGCCCGAGTAGGAATTGTTGCTGGAGTGATAGCGCTCCGCACGTTGCGCGTACTCGGCCAGGTCCGCTTTGGCTACTGCACGGTGTGATCGAAGTACGTACTGCTGGTACGAAGGAATGGCGATGGCCGCCAGGATGCCGATGACGATCACTACGATCATCAATTCGATCAAGGTGAAGCCCGCTGTGCGATGAGGCGTATGAAAATGCTGCATGGACGTGGTTCCTCGCACCGGAGTCACTGGAGCTGCCGCCAGGATTGGCGACCGCAGGGATAAGGCAGGTACAGCGACTGGCTGCCGGCAGCACCCACTACCATCCAGCACGAGCTGCCCCCAGGCGGACCTTCCTTGCCACTACCGAGTCGCGGTATGACCGACAGGGACACATCCTTGATCGGGGCGGTACCCTCGGTCTTCAGCGACAGGCCCGCCGTACCGGCTGCCGGCTTGACGCCCGTGGGTGAGCCGCTCCGGACGTTCTCCAGGGCGGGCGCACCGGTCAATGAAGAAAGACCGAACAGCCAGTTCGAGCCACTCGTCGAGCAACCCGCCGTTTCCAGATTGGGGACATAGGTCGGCATGAACATGATGCCGCTGACAAGCAGTGGATTACCAACAAACCGCTCGCCGTTGGCGGCGGGAAGATTGATCATCCATCCCTGCGCACTGGCCGGTGCAGTTCCTGCGACGATCCTGCGTGCCTCGGCGCCAGTCGCCGGAACATCCGCCGTATAGGGCGCCAGATTGGCGGACGTCAGTGTCGATGTGACCCTTTTTCCGCCAAGGTCATTGACCGCATACAACGCCTGTCGCGAGGTGTCGTCCTTGTCAGTGTAGAACGAGAAACTACCCGTACCGAAGTACAGCATCACACCGCCCGACGGACCCGTCGCAGCAGTCATGCCGCCCGTGATCGGCTGGCGGAAGTTCCGCGCGCTGGTGTCCTGGCTCACCTGGGTGGTGAACACGGGAACGGTGAGCCCAGCGTCGGCGCTGCTGGTGAGATCGAACTTCCAGATGGCACCGCGCTGATCGGCAGCGTAGACGGTATCGGCAAGACCATCGCGTCCGCGCAGGTCCTGGCTGTCGCCACGCCAGCGATCCACTACCACCACGTTACCCAGCCCATTGTCTCCGGAGATGTTGGCTCCCGAGGCATTGCTTTCCACCGCCTCGATCATCCGCGTGGAGCCGGACGCCATATCCACGACGAACAGAACAGCCTTGCGGTTGGCACTGTTGTAGCCGTTACCGAAGATCGCCTTCCATGCAACCGTCTTTCCTTCCTTCACCGGCACGATCACCGGCTTGCCCAGCACGAAGCCGATGTTGTTGCGTACGCCCTCGTCCAACGACATGTTGAGGTCGCTGATCTCCCAGAGTGCCTGGTTAGTGCCAAAGGTTGCCGGGTCACTGACGTTCAACGCGAACACCGAGCGGCCACCAGCACCGGCCGTACCGACCAGCCCCGTCTGCCAGGTACTGCCGATGAGCATGTCCGAGATGGTGATTGGACCGTCGACGAAATAGCGATGCCGGAAGGTCTGATCAGCGGTATCAGGCTTGTACGGGAACAGCAGGTTGGCCATGTGGCCCAGCGAGGTTGCCGGAATATACGCAAAGCGCTCGGTCCCGCCCGTGCTGTCCATCTCACCCGACGCCCCCATGCCACCGTCGAAGGCATGCAGCATGCCGTCATTGGCGCCGACATAGACCGTATAGCGGCCGTTCTTTGCCTTGGTGTCCAGGTATTTGGCATAGCTGACGGCATAATCGGTGCCGAGCTGACGATAGCCATAGTCATCGACGGGCGAACTCACCACCGGGGCCGAATTGACGATATCGCCCAGCGGCGTGGTGCGATCACGGTACTTGCCGCCGTTGCGCTTCTCCATCGTCGCATCCGCTTTCAGATAACGGATGGCGGTGCTGATGTCGGCGTCAATGCTCTTCAGCTTGTCAGTCGAGCACACCAGCATCGCTGCGTACTTTCCATCCGGCTTGCTGCACAGGTCGGCCAGGCTGATATCAGCCGAACCGAAGTCAACGAGCGTACCCGCCTTGTTTGCGACGATGCGGCGCCCCGTCGAAGACAGCTTCGCCGATGCCTCCCAGGCTTCGCTGAACACAGCGACCTGATCACTGTTGATCTTCACGGTCGAGGCCTTGAGCTTGCTCGACCAATCGGTCGCACCATTGCGGATGTCGTAGCTTGGCGTCACCGACAGCGACCCTGCGCCAATGCGGGCACCGGTCATGCCGATGGTGCCCGACGGCGACTTCCCGCCGGAAATCGAGGCCAGTACCCGGCGCATCGCCTCGGTCACGTCGGCAGGCGTCTGAGCATTGATGAACTCACCACGACTGTTCAGTGCAGCGTGCCAGATCTCGTCGACGACCGTTCCATCATCGACCGTCGATGGATCGGGGTTTCCGTTCCAGTTCGGCGGGTTCTTGTACGGGTCAGCTGTGGCGGCAGCATTCACGCCGTAGATTCGCCCCTGTGCGCCAAGTGTGACGCCGTAGAAGTTCATATGCAGATCGGCCTGGCAGTCCAGCCGCTTCCACTCCGCACTGCCCTGGGACAGCGTCCCGCAGCGCTCATCGACCGGCACCTGCCCCCTGGGGAAGCCGGTATCGGAGCGCAACGGCGTCTTGGTGCCCGAGTAATAGGCCGCAGTGACGTCAGCCATCGTGTTGCTGTAGTTGTCAGCGAAGGGCAGTGTCGGCAGGTTCACGGTATTGACCGCGTCCGCGTTGCCGAACGAGCCATTCGGATAGTTCTTGGAGTTCGTATATCCGTCCGTGAACAACATGCCGCCATTGCGCTGGCAGGCGCGGATGACGGGCGCGCCGTCATCGGTGCGGCGGAACTGTTCGGCCAGATATTCCACGGCACGCCGGTTGGGTGTGCCACTGATCGGCTTCAACCCATAGATCTGCTGATAGAGATCGGCGCGGTTGGTTACCAGATCATGCATCTTCACGTTCTTCAGGTCATTGATCGTGAAATAGCCCACACGCATGTTGTCGATGCCATACAACGCCTCGGTAGACGCACCGACAATGGCCAGCGTGCGACTGCGGTGATACTGGAACCAGTTCGCGAAGTTCTGCACCGCAGTCTCGTAGGTACCATCGATGCTGTAGTTGTCCTTCTTGATCTGATACCGGCGCAGATTGCACTTGGACCCGCAGGCATCCTTGATAACCGGTCGATTCGCGTCGTCCAGTTTGTATCCGTAGGGCGCAGGTGAATTCTCCGGCAGATAGAAGGTCGCCGGGAAGTACTGCACGCCATACTGCACCGCAGAGTTGATGTCGCGCGCTGTGGTGCGCCAGCCGTTGCTGCGGTAATACGCATTGTCGGTTCCCGTCAGGTCGGGAATGCGCATGCCATCGACGAACTGGAACCCTTCATTGTTCCTCGAACGGACACTGGTCATGTCGTACGTGATGTCGTATCCCGCAAATCCGGAGCGCGGGTCGACACGCGCCGCCGTGGTACTGGCAGCATCCCAACGGCTTCCATCGGCCCTCATCCACGGCTTGTAGCTGACTGCCGGGTTGTAATAGCTGGCGTTGTAGACGTGTGAGCGGGCAAAGCCGAACATATCCAGCGGCGGAATCGCGCGCCCATACGAGTAGCGTTCGTTGTAGTTGCTGTGCGCGTAGAGATAGAGGTAGCAATCGACTGAACCGGAGTTGCAGTCCTGGCCGACGCTGTAGAAGCTGCCGTTGTTGTTGAAGAAGCTGCCCGTCGACGTGTTGAGGATCAACCGCCCGTCACCACCCGGGAACATGCGCTCGAACGTCATCGAATTCGAGTCATCCACGGCCATGATGAACGCGGGAGGCGCCTGCACCTGCACGTTCATCGGCTCCTGCGCCAACACACCCTGCGCCTGCGCAGCCATCAGGGTATGCACCAGATAGCCGCCAGCGGCGACAACGGCAAGGCCTACGCCCGCCAGGATCCTGCGATTTCGCGTGTTCATGGGTTCCCCACCCTCACAGCTTGAATACGGTGTCGACCGCCGAGCGCGATGTCGCGTCGGTGGCCGTGTCGCCGGCGTACGTCGTGATCTGGTAGACCGGTGTTGCAGCCTCCAGCGGCTTGCCCATGTCCAACGCCCCCTCCCCCTGGATGCAGCCCTGGATCTGCCGGACCTTCACAGCCGGCTTGCTGCCCAGCTTGGTCTTGGCGACCCAGTCCGAAGGATCGAAGCCATCGTCGCAGCGTTGATCGATATCGGCCGAGGTGACCGCCGGGCTGTCACCCGGCGACTGCCGGTTGGCAATCTTCTCTACCGCGTTCTCGGCACTGCGGGCAGCACCCTCGGCATTCTGGAAGGCCACGTTGCCGGCACGGTAACCGGATGCCATACGCTCCTGCATGCCGGCGACCTGCATGCCTATCACGCCCAGCAGCGCCAACAGAATCAACAGGATCAGCGCAACGTAGAGCACGGCACCTCGCTGCCGGGCGGGGGCAGAGAAAGTGCGGCGCGAAGACAGCTTGATGGAGCGCATGGTCGTCAATTCCCGAACAGGCGGTTGCGCAACGCAACGGAAACTTCATAGGCGCCACGGTGGCGCTGGTCATAGGGATCGCCCGGTGCGATGGTCACGCCGAGCACGCCCAGATACGTGGCTGCCGAGCCTGGCGCCTGTGCCGACGCTCGCTGCGGGCTGCGTGCAAGCAACCCCACCTGCACCATGCCGACGCGACGCCACGCGCCAACGGCGGTCGCATCCACTGCAGTACTGATGTCACTGGCCACGCGCTGGTCGACGATGCGGCCGCTGGGCGGAGTAGAGAGAGAAATGTCCGGTGTTGCATCAAGGCCGTACAGGAGCTGCATGCTCTCGATGCCCTCCACCAGCTCCTCACCGTCACCGTAGCCACCGGCTCCGTTGGCGCGGGCGCGGTACAGGGCCGGCTCATTGTTGCCATTGCTCGCGATGTAGTACACCAGGCCGTCGGCGCGATACAGCATCGTCATCGCGTTGTTGACCGAGTAGCCGGTCAGATCCAGCTTCTCGATCTTGACCGTGGATCCACTGATGCTGGCCGGGAACACATCGGCGCGGGTGCAATCGGCCAGAGCGAACACCGTCGGGGTGCCGGCAGCGCCCGCCTTCAGGCGCGCCATGCCGTCAGCGGACACCGTCACCGTGGTTGTGGTTCCACTGACACCGACACCTGTCACAACCGCTCCTTCCGGACTCAACAGGCGAAGCACAAGCACATCACTGCCCGGCAGTGGCGCCGGCTTCAGGTTGCTGATGCTCTTGGGCATGGATATCGCCGCGCTCCACGTGCGCCCCAGGGTGAGTGTATTGGTCGGGGCAGTGCCTGCGGCCTCATACCCCTGCACCGGTACCGAGAAATCCAGCGGATCTCCGCTGCCAGCAGCGATACCGAGGTTGTAGCGGACATCGCCGGTGTTCTTGATCACGTGCGCCTGATCGTTCACGCAGCCAAAGTGACCTGCCATGCGCAGGTCGCGCTGCAGGAAGTCCAATGCAAAGCGCGCGTTCTCCTGGGTTCGGGCAGCACCCTCGGACAGTCGTGAAGCCGCACGGGACGCGATGAAGATCTGCGTGATGCCCAGCAGAAGCACCAGACCGATGACCATGGCGATCATCAGTTCGATCAGCGACAGACCGCGGGCTCGTGAAAACGGACTCATGGACGCGCTCACAGGAAAGTGGTCAGGCCGAAGGTGGTAAGGCTGTCAGGCTCCTTTGGATCCCAACGTTGGTCACCCCAGGTGATGGCCACACTGACCTGGCCGGTGCTTTGGGTGAACTGGACTTCTGCGCTGGCCTTTTCACCGAGCGTCTTCACGACCTCACATTGCCAGCGTGCCACGTTGGTCTTCGGCGTCACCGCCGCACCGGTCGGCCAGGCGCATGCGCCATTCGCCGTCACCGCACCGGCAGCGAACGAGGCCGACGAGTAAGCCCCACCGGCAAGCGTATCGGTGCGCTGGGCGCGCATCAGTTCGATCAGGTCGTTTGCCAGATTGGTAGCCTGGGTCCGGTAATTGGCACTCTGCACGAAGCGCACGCTCGTCGTCTGCAGCAAGGCAAAGCCGAGCAACCCAAACGCCAGGATCAACAAGGCCACCATTACTTCGATCAGGCTGAAGCCGCCCTGGGACGAACGTGGAGAGGCAAGGTTGCGGCGATTCATGAGCAGGTTCCCTTGGTCACCCGGACCTGGCCGGACTTGTTGAACGTCAACGTGCTGCGCTGCTCACCGGCCTTGCAGGACGCCGGCGACAGCACGAGCGTCTGATCTTCCACGGCCTTGCGGCGACCGCGACCATCAAAGGCAATGGTTGCACCCGAGGGGCCGACCACGCTCAACTGTGGGTTGCCCAGCGAGAAGCGCAGCACGCTGTCATTGCTGCCCAGCACGCCATCACCATCAAGATCGGACCAGGCCAGCAACCCTTTCGACCATTCACCATCACAGGCCTGGCCGTCGGTGCTGCCACAGATGCCACCACCCCGGTTGTTGCGGATGCTCTCACTGCGCGCCAGGTTGGCCAACGCGATCACTTCGTTGTTCGCCGTCGCCATCCGGTTCGAACGCATCATGCTGCGGAAGCTCGGATAGGCGATCGACGCCAGGATCACGAAGACGGTCAGGGTGACCATCAACTCAATCAGCGTGAAGCCGTTTTGGCGGCGCAAAGACATTGGACGCTCCCCAGCGTGTTGGTGGCCACGATGGCGCACCGGCCTGCCGCCGGCAAGCGGCGGCAGGATGAACGGTCAGATCCGGGCGACGGGCGTCAAAGCCTTGACGTCCCGCCCTCCCCCGGCCGGTCCGGCACGGCCCCCGCCGCGCCGCCCAGCCACCCTCGCCGGGCTTACGCCAGCACCTGGTAGCAGGGCTGGTACTCGCCGGAGATCTTCATCCGGCGCTGCTCGACGAAGGCACGCAGCAACGCGTCCAGGGCCTGCATCATGTCGGGGTCGCCATGGATCTGGAACGGCCCGAACTCCTCGATGCGGCGCATGCCGTCTTCCTTCACGTTGCCGGCGACGATGCCCGAGAACGCCCGGCGCAGGTCGGCTGCCAGCGCGTGCGGTGCACGCCCGTGATGCAGGTCCAGCGCCGCCATCGCTTCGTGGGTCGGCACGAACGGCTGCTGGTACTCCCACGGAATCTCGATGGACCAGTTGAAGAAGAACGAGTCCTTCTGCGCCAGGCGGTGCTCGCGCACGCGCTTGATGCCGGAGGACATCTTCTTGGCCACCGCCACCGGGTCGCCGATGACGATTTCGTAGCGCTCGGCCGCAGCGTCGCCCAGGGTCAGGCGGATGAAACGGTCGATCTGCTCGAAGTACGGCGCGGCCACGGTCGGGCCGGTCAGGATCAGCGGGAACGGCAGGTCCTTGTTTTCTTCGCGCAGCAGGATGCCCAGCAGGTACAGGATCTCTTCGGCGGTACCGACGCCACCGGCGAACACGATGATGCCGTGGCCGATGCGGACGAAGGCCTCAAGGCGCTTCTCGATGTCCGGCATGATCACCAGGTGGTTGACGATCGGGTTCGGCGACTCGGCGGCGATGATGCCCGGCTCGGTCAGGCCGATGTAGCGCGTCACCGTCCGCCGCTGCTTGGCATGGGCGATGGTGGCGCCCTTCATCGGGCCCTTCATCGCGCCCGGGCCGCAGCCGGTGCAGATGTCCAGGCCGCGCAGGCCCAGCTCGTAACCGACCTGCTTGGTGTACAGGTACTCGTCGCGCGAGATCGAGTGGCCGCCCCAGCAGACCACCAGGTTCGGGTCACCCGGGTTGAGGATGCGCGCGTTGCGCAGCAGCCCGAACACCGCGTTGGTGATGCCCTCGGACGATTCGAGTTCGGCCGCGTAGGCCGGGCCCATCTCGATGGCCATGTAGGCCAGGTCGCGGACCACGGCGAACAGCAGCTCGGCCACGCCACGGATGATTTCGCCGTCGACGAACGCCATCGCCGGCGCATTGGCCAGGTCGATACGTACGCCGCGATCCTGCTGCGCCACCTGGATGTCGAAGTCGGGATAAAGATCGCGCGCGGCGCGCGGATCATCGGAGGCACTGCCACTGGTCAGCACGGCCAGCGCGCAGCGGCGCAGCAGCTCGTGCATGCCACCACTGGAGGCATCGCGCAGGCGCGCAACCTCTGCCCGGGACAGCACATCCAGGCCGCCACGCGGGTAGATCCGCGCGTCCTGCACCGGCAGCGTCCGCGCTGCCTTTTCATTCGTTGTCATATCCACTTTTTCTGCTTCCTTTAAGGTGTCCGACTGTACTGCCGCCCCCTTAAAAAGCAAAACGGCCGGGAAGCCCGACCGTTGGATAGGTGCGTCCCACGTTCGCCGCTTCGGGACCGCTTCGGCGGCATCTGCGCCGCGCACGTGTCTGGATGCTACGCCGATGCCCCGCCCCCCGCAAGGACTTTCGCCTGAACGGAAAACGGCCGGGTTTCCCCGGCCGTTTCCCTTTACATCTTCAGGTTCTGAAGGATCAGAACTTGTACTTCAGGGTCAGCTGCATCGACCAGCGCGACACACCGGTGTTGCCCTTGTCGTTGTTGTTTTCCTGGATGGTCGGAGTATCGGTGGCGCCGGTGAAGTTGTAGATGTACTTGCCGGTTGCCGGATCGATACCAGCGTAGCTGGCCACGCGGGAGGTGGAGTTGAAACCGTAATCTTCAATACGGCCCCACTTCTTGTTGAGCAGGTTGCCGACATTCATGATGTCCAGCGCCAGCTCACCCTTGTGCTCCTTCACGAAGCCCGGGAATTCCTGGGCAATGTGCAGGTCGAAGCTGTTCACCCACTTGGTACGGAAGGCGTTTGCCGGAGCAATCTCGCCGCGGTACTTCTCCAGCTGCGGGTTGGCGGCAAGCCAGTCGAAGAACGCCTTCTCCATCGCCGCACCGCCGGTGAACTTGACGTCGCCCGGGCCATTCGGCACGTAGAACAGGTCGTTGAAGTAACCGGCGCCAGTGGTGGCGGCGGCATCGCCGTTCATGTCGTTGTAGTAGATGTAGCTGAACGGACGACCCGAACGGCCTTCGTAGAACAGGCCCACGGTGGTGTTGTAATTGCCGAAGAACGCCTTCTTCCAGTTGATCGAACCGGTCACGCGGTCCTTGATCGCGTAGCGCGAATCATAGGCCACGTTCTCGTTGGCGGTACCGATCAGGGTGCTGCCCCAGTTGGAGGTGTTCTGCGAACTGGTCAGCGGGCTGACTTCCTTCGCCGCGGTGTAGGTGTAGGCCAGCGACCAGCCCCAGTTCTCGGTCAGCGGCTTGTTCAGGCCAGCGGTGAACTGGCGGCTGCTGCCCTTGTCGGTGTTCTTCATGAGCAGCACGTCGCCCATGTCGGTCGGACGATTGAACTTGCCGCCCGCACCGTTGCTGCCTTCACGAATGGAGCAGTTGGCGCCGGCACAGGGTGTGTAGCCCGCCGGATTCCAGTACAGCTCGCGACCGTCCTGGCCAATACGGGTGTACGACGGGCCACCAGCGTTCTTGTACAGGTCCAGACGCTCGAAGTAGATCGCGCTCTTGACCTTGGTGTACAGGAACTCAGCCGACGCAACGATGCCATACCACGGCAGTTCGTGATCGAAGGCGATGTTGGACTTCCACACCGACGGCAGTTTCAGGTCGGGCGCGGCGATGTCCACGTTCTGACGAGCACCCGCACCTGCTGCCGGAATGTAAGGCGGATTGGTGTTCGGGGTGAAGATACCGGTCTGGTTGCGGACGGTGTACTCGGTGTAGTTCAGGCCGGTGTTCTGGTAGGCACCTGCCAGCCACACGTTCGGGGCCGCGCCACCGAACAGGCCCACGCCGCCGCGCAGCTGGGTCGGGCGATCGCTGTCGAAGGTGTAGTTGAAGCCGAAGCGCGGCTGCACCAGCTTGCTGTCAGGCAGCTGGGTGTTGTCGTAGCCGTACAGCTCCATGATGCGCGGGTTGTACAGCTTCTGCGTGCCGAAGTCCGGCATGTCGACGCGGACGCCGGCCTGCAGGGTCAAGTTGCTGTTGACCGCCCAGCTGTCCTGGATGAACAGACCGGTGTTCTTCAGCGTGTACTTGGCCGGGATGTCGTCGTAGCTGCCACCGGCGCGCGGCGCACGGACGACGTACTGGTTAACGCGACCTGCAGCGAAATCGCTGAGGTTGTTGAACACATACGCGCCGTTGACGTTGCGGCCGTAGTAGTTCATCAGGTCGTTGTCGGAGTAGTCGAAACCGAACTTGACGGTGTGGTCGCCGACGTACCAGGTGGCGGCACCGAACGCGCTCAGTTCCTTGCTCTCGACGGCGTTCACGTGCGAATTCTGCTCGGTACCGAAGTACAGCGAGTCATTGCCGCTGGCGCCAAAACCACGGATCTGGATCTGCGGCAGGCTCGACGGCGTGGTGCGGATCGAGGTGTATTCCTTGTGCGAGATCTTGAACTCGGTCGAGAAGTTCTCGGACCAGTCGCTGAACAGTTCGCCCATCCAGGATTCATAGGTCTTCGGCTGCTGGTACCAGAAGCTGCTCAGCGAAACCGCGCTGTTGCTGATCTGCGGGAAGCGGACAACATTCTGCTCGAGCTTGTTGTAACGCACCGCAGCACGGTGGTTCTCGTTGATGTTCCAGTCGATCTTCAGCGCGTACTCTTCGACTTCGGTCTTGTTGGCCGGCGCATTGAGCGAACCTGCGTCGAAGCCGTAACCGGTGGCGATCTGCTGCGCACGGGCGATGTCGGCATCGGTGATGGTGCCCTTGCCGTACGGCGAATCGGTCAGGCTGACGCCCGGAGCCGAACGCTCCATCTTTTCGTAGTTGGCGAAGAAGAACAGCTTGTCCTTGACGATCGGGCCGCCGAAGGTCATGCCGTAGGTCTTTTCGTCATCGAAGCCGTTGAAGCGGACGCCTTCCAGGTCCTTGCGAACCATGTCCTTGTCGCGGTACGCGTAATACACGGTACCGCCGAAGTTGTTGGTACCCGACTTGGTCACCGCATTGATCACCGCGCCCGTACCACCGGCAATGGTGGTGTCGTAGTTGGCGATGTCGATGTTGATTTCCTGGATCGCATCCATCGACACCGGCTGACGCTCGGTCGGCAGGTTGTTGGATTCCAGGCCGAACGGATCGCCGGCACCGATACCATCGATGCGGATCGCGTTGTAACGGGTGTTCTGACCACCAACCGAGATCGCACCGTCGGCCTTGCTGACCTGCGAGATGCGCGGATCAAGGCGGATGTAATCCTGGATGTTGCGGTTCACCGACGGCAGCGAATCCAGGGTTTCGCGGTTGACGTTGGTGCCGGTGCCCATCTTGTAGGCGCTGAACAGGTCGCTACCCACTGCGGCAGCCACGACCTGGACGGCATCCAGATTGGTGGCGGCGACATCGCCGGCCAGGTTGGCGTTGACCGTGTTGACCTGGTTCAGGTTGAGGTACACGCCCTCTTCGGTCTTGGTGCCCTCACCCGGCTTGGTGATGGTGATGGTGTACGGACCACCCACGCGCAGGCCGCGCGCGTTGTAACGACCCGACGCATCGGTGGTCGCACGCGAAACGGTGCCCGATTCGGTGTGGGTGATGGTGACTTCAGCACCAGCAACAGGCGCGCCCGCATTGGACACGACCTGGCCGCCGACACCGGCAGAGGTGCTCTGGGCGAAGGCGGGAGCGGCGGCGAGCGCAGCCACGAGACCAAGGGTGAGCTTGGACATCCGGAATGGGTGAGTCATTGTTCGGTAGCCTCGATGCGAGTTGGCGATGGCGGAAAAAAAGCGCATCCAAGCAGCCTTGCGGGCGGCTGTTCGGACATTTATCTGGGGTTCCCTACCGTGAACGGCAGCTGCCGCAACGGTTAACACTAGATTAACACGCTACGCTTTCAATGTGACGGTTGTGCGACAAACGGCACCAGATCGCAACGCTATCGTGACGGGATCTTCATTCCGCCTTACGAACGTCTTCACTCGTCGATGGCGGATTGCCCGCATCGAGTACCTGCCCCCGCCACGCCTGTCCAGCGGCGGACAACAGGGTCACGGCCGCCGCAGCGGCGGCCTCCGGGCCACGCGCGGCCGGATCCTGGTCGATCGAATAGGCCCGCGCCCGCAGGGCGGTACGCAAGGGGCCGGGGTAAAGACCACTTACCCGCACCGGGCTGCGGGCCAGCTCGTCATGCAGGCTGCCGATCAGCCCGCGCAGGCCATGCTGGGCGGCACCATAGCCGCCCCAATACGCCTGCCCCACCCGTTCGGGGGCATCGACGGTGAACACAAGCGCCGCATCTTCACGCTGGCGCAGCAACGGCAGGCAGGCCTGGGCCAGCCAGGCCGGTGCGGTCAGGGTGACGTGCACGGCACGGGCGAAACTGGCCGGGTCAGCCAGCTCGAACGGGGTCAGGCCGGGAAAGTGCGCTGCACAGACCAGCAGGCCATCTAGACGTCCCAACTCCTGCGCCACGGCCTGGGCCAGTTCGGCATAGTCGTCGGGACCTGCACCTTCCAGGTCCAAGGGGTACAACAAGGGTTCCGGCCCGACCGCCTGCACTTGGGCGTAGACCCGGTCCAGCCGGCGTGGCTTGCGCCCCAGCAGGACCACGGTCGCTCCCGCCTCGGCGGCTGCCACAGCGGCGGCACTCCCCAGCCCGCCGCCGGCGCCGGCAACGAGCACCACGCGATCCTGCAACGGGCGGCCATCGAGCGCCCCGTCTGCCGGTGACGTCGATGGCCAGGCGCTCATCCCTGCGCGGCCTCTTCGACGATGCGCTTGAGCTCGCCGGCTTCGAACAGTTCCATGACGATGTCACAGCCACCGATCAACTCACCGTTGATGAACAGCTGCGGGAAGGTGGGCAGATTGGAGAAACGCGGCAGGTTGGCGCGGATCTCCGGCTCTTCCAGCACATTGACCGTGCGCAGCGCGACGGCGCCTGCGGCCATCAAGGCCTGCACGGCGCGGCTGGAATAGCCGCACATGGGGTACTGCGGGGTGCCCTTCATGAACAGCACGAGCGGGTAACGATCCACCTCGGCCTGGATTTGCTGCATTACCGCCACACCTCACTCCTTGCTTCGCCGGACGAACCAACCGCGATGGTCGGCTAGACTGCCCACGGTAGCCCCCATTGTATGCCGATGGTACCGGCTGCCGCCGCCCCCTGGCCACGAACCTGTCCATGCCCGTCGAATTGCCCGCCCTGCCCTACCTGCCCTCGTCCCTGCAGCCGCACCTGTCGGCACAGACCGTGGAACTGCATCATGGCCGCCACCATCGCACCTATGTCGACGCGGTCAATGCCGCCACTGTCGGCACCGAATGGGAAGAAGCCACCCTGGAGGACATCGTCCGCCATGCCCAGGGCGCGCTGTTCGATGCCGCCGCCCAGGCGTGGAACCACGGCTTCTACTGGCAATGCCTGCGCCCGCGTGGCGGTGGCGAGCCGCAGGGCCGCCTGGGCGAGCTGGTCAAGCGCCAGTTCGGCGACGTGCAGCGCCTGCGCGAGGAGTTCAACCGCACCGCGCTGGGCCTGTTCGGCTCCGGCTGGGTGTGGCTGGTACAGCACCCGGGTGGTCAACTCGGCCTGCAGGCCACGCGCAATGCAGGCACGCCGCTGACCGGCGACAGCACCCCGCTGCTGTGCTGCGATGTCTGGGAACACGCGTACTACACCGATTACCAGAATGATCGCGCGCGTTATCTGGAAGCATTCTGGCAACTGGTGAACTGGGAGTTCGCCGAGAGCCAGCTGCGCTGATACGGACGGGCATCCGCCGGGCATGGCCCGGCGCTACCGGCATCGCGCCGCGCCATGGCGGCGGCCCACATTTGTGGGCACCGCCCTGGTAGCTGCCCACCTTGGTGGGCATTGCCGGCCAGTGGCCGGCACCCGTTTGATCAGGCGTTGCGCAGCGCGTGCACGGCCGGGGCCACCTGGGCCTGGCGGTCCAGTTCCAGGCCGACCTGCACCAGCGCATCAGCCAGTGCGCCGGCATCATCGTCACGCAGCGTTGCGTGACCAACCTTGCGGCCGTCACGCGATTCCTTGCCGTAGTCGTGCCAATGGCCGCTGGCCTGCTGCAGCACCGGCGTCGGGTCAGGCATCGCCCCCAGCCAGTTCAGCATGCAGGCATGGCCAAGCATGCGGGTACTGCCCAGCGGCAGGCCGAGCACCGCGCGCAGGTGGTTCTCGAACTGCGAAGTTTCGCTGCCTTCGATGGTCCAGTGACCGGAGTTGTGCACGCGCGGTGCCATTTCATTGGCCAGCAGTTCACCGTCGCGGCAGAACAGCTCCAGCGCGAACACACCCACGTACTGCAGGTGTTCGGCCACGCGGCGGGCATAGCCGATCGCCGCGTCGTGCTCAGCAGCGGACAGTACCGCCGGGGCCACGCTGGCCGACAGCACGCCGTCGACATGCCAGTTGCCGGTGACCGGCCAGGCCTGGAAGCTGCCATCGCGGCCGCGCACGGCCACCACGCTGACTTCGCGCTGGAAGGCGACGAAACCCTCGAGGATCAGGCCGGTCCGCTCAACCTGCGCACCCAGCGCCTGCCATGCGGCATCGATGTCCGCTTCGCTGCGCAGGCGGAACTGGCCCTTGCCGTCGTAGCCCAGGCGGCGGGTCTTCAGGATGCACGGCAGGCCGAATTCGGCCGCCTTGGCCGCCAGTTCGTCACGGCTGCGGATATCGGCGAACGCCGGCAGCGGAATACCCAACTGCTGGAACAGGGTCTTCTCGCTCAACCGGTCCTGGGCCACCGCCAGCGCGGACGGCGGCGGATAGACCGGCACGCGATCGGCCAGCCATTGCGCGCTGTCGGCCGGCACGTTCTCGAAATCAAAGGTGATCACGTCGACTTTGGCAGCGAAGTCCGCCAGTGCCTGGCGATCGTCGAAGGCGCCGACGGTGAGCGGCGCCAGTGGGCCACTGCAGGCGTCAGCCGCCGGATCATACAGTTCGAAGCGCAGTCCCAGCGGCGCACCGGCCAGGACCATCATGCGGGCGAGCTGACCGCCGCCGAGGATGCCGACGGTCAGGCTCATTGGCGCGGATCGTCGTGGGCCATCACGTCTTCGGTCTGGCGCGCGCGGAAAGCATCGAGCGCCTGGCCGATCGCCGGCTGGTCACTGGCCAGCATCGCAGCGGCGAACAGCGCGGCATTGGACGCGCCGGCATTGCCGATGGCGAAGGTGGCGACCGGGATACCAGCCGGCATCTGCACGATCGACAGCAGCGAATCCATGCCGTTGAGCGCCTTGGACTGCACCGGCACGCCCAGCACCGGCACCGCGGTCTTGGCCGCGATCATGCCCGGCAGATGCGCGGCACCGCCGGCGCCGGCAATGATCGCGCGCAGCCCGCGCGAACCGGCCTGCTCGGCATAACTGAACAACACATCCGGCGTCCGATGCGCGGACACCACCTTCACTTCGAACGGAACACCCAGGGCTTCAAGCTTCTGGGCGGCGTGCTGCATGGTTTCCCAGTCGGAGCGGGAACCCATGACGATGCCGACAAGCGGCGCGATCGGGTTGGGGGTCATTGGCCGTCACCTGCCTTAAAGACGTATTCTAGCCATCTTCCACGCAAGACGAAGAACCATGGATCGCAAGCTGCTCGACCTGCTGGTATCGCCCGACACCCGCCAGCCCCTGTCCCTGCTGGATGGCAAGGGCCTGGAAGCCCTCAACCGGGCGATCGCCGCCGGTTCCGTCAACCGCGCCGATGGCAACCCGCTGGCGCAGCCGCTGCGCGAAGCCCTGGTCACCCGCGACCGCAAGCAGGTGTTCCGCGTCGACGACGGTATTCCGGTGCTTCTGGCCGAAGAGGCCATCCCGACCGCACAGATCGCCGACTTCCCGACCGCATGAACGCGCTGCCGACGCCGGATCCAGCCGTCGTCGCGGCCGATGTCGCCCGCGCGTTGGCCGAGGACCTGGGCAGCGGTGACGTTACCGCCGCCCTGCTGCCCGACCAGCCCGACAGCGCCTACCTGCTGTGCAAGCAGGATGCGGTGATCGCGGGCCGCCCGTGGTTCGATGCCACCCATCGCGCGCTCGATGCCGACGTGCAGATCGAGTGGCGGGTAGCCGAAGGCGACAATGTCAGCGCCGGTACCGTGCTGGCGCTGCTGCATGGGCGCAGCCGCAGTCTGGTCAGCGCCGAACGCACCTCGCTGAATTTCCTGCAGACCCTGTCCGGCACCGCCACCACCACAGCCCGCTATGTGGCTGCGGTGGAAGGGACAGGCACGCGCATCCTCGATACCCGCAAGACCCTGCCCGGCCTGCGCCTGGCGCAGAAGTACGCGGTGCGTTGCGGCGGCGGCGACAACCACCGCTTCGGCCTGTACGACACGGTGATGCTGAAAGAGAACCACATCCGTGCCGCCGGCTCCCTGGCTGCCGCGGTGTCGGCGGCCCGCCAGCAATGGCCACAGCTGCCGCTGGTGGTCGAGGTCGAGGACCTCGAACAGTTGCGGCAGGCGCTGCAGGCCGGCTGTGAACGCATCCTGCTGGACGACTTCAGCCCAGAACTGCGGCGCGAAGCGGTGCGCATCACCGAAGGCCGCATTCCACTGGAAGTGTCCGGCAGCGTCGGCCTCGGTGGCCTGCGCTCGATCGCCGAAGATGGCGTGGACTGCATTTCCATCGGCGGCCTGACCAAGCACGTGCAGGCCATCGATCTCTCACTGAAACTGGGTCCGCCACCGGGTTGATGCCGGGGACGCGGGCCTCGGGGTCAGATCCCTTTTCCAAAGGAAAGGGATCTGACCCCGTTCTCACACCCGGCGTTCACAACGGCGCTGCGACGCTGCGACCATCCCCCACAGGAGCCGCGCATGCGCCGGATGCTCTTGCCCGCCTGCCTGCTGCTGGCCGCGACGCCCTTCTCGGCCGCCGCCGTCGAAGCCTGCGATGTCCCCCCGCGTTTCGGCCTGAGCCCTTTGGCCATCGCCATCCGCAACACGGCCTGCAACGAGCATCGCCTCTGGTTCCGCCCCTTCATCGACCGTGACGGCCGCGCTGCCAGCCTCAGTGTCACCGAGGCCGAAGGCGATCATCTGGCCGACAACGGCCTGATCGCCTGGCAACGGGTCACCAGCTACTGGCGCGAAAGCGGCACGCTCAATGCACTGGGCAGCCAACCGGGCGCCAGCAGCTGCCTGGCCCCGCTGGGAACCCGCTACACCGACAGCGATTGCCGCGCCTTCCTGATCGACAATCCGTGGTCGGCGGCCTTCATTTCCTGGGTGATGGTGCGTGCCGGGGTACCCGGCTTCAACACGTCCCCACGCCATATCGACTACATCCGCGCCGCCTACCAGGCAGGCCCTTCCGGGGTGCCCTACCGCCTGGTGGACCCGGCCACCGCCAAGCCAGCACCGGGCGACCTGTTGTGCTTCCTGCGCGACCGCAGCAGCACACTCAGCTACAGCGGATTGGTGCAGGCCTTGGGCAACGGCTCGGTCGGCCATTGGAAGTCGCATTGCGAAGTAGTGGTGGCGGCCAATCTCGGTGGTGACCAGACGCTTTACCTGGTGGGCGGCAATGTCATGAACACCGTGGCGATGCGCCTGCTGCAACTGGATCGCACCGGCACGATCAAGCTGCCGCCACCGCGCGAGCGCGACACCACCGGCATCGACCCGACCTGCACACCGGGGCGCGAGGACGAGTGCAGCTTCAACCGGCAGGACTGGGCCGCACTGCTGCAGTTGAATGCCACTGCGCCGCGTCCGCCGGCGGTACCCGCGGCACCGACACCGGTACCGCTGCAGCCGGCAACGGAGCCTGGCAGCGATCGCTGAGCAGATGCCGCTTGATCCGCTCGCCATTCGTCGCCATCTTTGGCGGATCGACACCTGACGGCTGAAGCCATGCCCACCCTGCTGTTCCTGCTGATTGCCGGCGGTATCGTCTACTTCTTCTGGAACGCAGCGCGTTCGGCCGCCGAACGTGCGATCGAACTGGGCCGCAATGCCTGCCGCGCCGCCGATGTGCAGTGGCTGGACCAGGCGGTGCACGCCACGGGTCTGCGCCTGTCGCGTGGGGAAGATGGCCGGCTCGGTTTCGAGCGCACCTTCAAGTTCGAGTATTCCTACGACGGCATCGATCGCCATGTCGGCCGCATGGTGCTGCGCGGCGACCAGCTGGTGTCCTTCACTGGCCCGGGCGCGGCGCGGATCAGCCAGATTCGTGCGGACAACGAAGATGCCGAGGATGTGTGAGCAAGGGCATCCACGCATGGCGTGGATCTACTGGACAGCGCGCCGGTAGAGCCACGCCATGCGTGGATCGCCATGTCGGCCGCATGGTGCTGCGCGGCGACCAGCTGGTGTCCTTCACCGGCCCGGGCGCGGCGCGGATCAGCCAGATCCGTGCGGACAACGAAGATGCCGAGGATGTGTAACCGCTGAAGGTGTGCCGACCAACGGTCGGCACCCACCGTTACTTGACCACGCGCAGGGTCGGGCGGCCCTTGGGCGGCGGACCGGCGGGCGGCGTGTCGTCCGGCGGCGTCTGCGCATCGTCGTGCAGCAGCTCGTCGCTGGCCTGCGCCGGTTCGCCACCCGGGATGTCGTCCGGCAGCGCCATGCCCTGCCCGGTCTCACGGGCATACACGGCCAGCACCGCGCTGATCGGCACCTGCACCGGATAGCTGGTGCCGGAGAAGCGCGCCGAGAAGCTCACCGACTCGTTGTCGATCACCAGCCGTACGACGGCGCGCTCGGCGATGTTGAGCACCACCCTGCCGTCCTTGACGGCCGAAGGCGGAACCTGCACGCCGGGAACGCCGGCGTCGACCAGGATGTGCGGAGTCAGCTGGTTGTCATTGATCCATTCCACCAGTGCCCGCAACAGGTACGGGCGGTGGCTGGTCATGTGGAAGAAGTCTTCGGTCATGCGTGAAGTGTAGCGCCCGACGCCCCTGCCGGGGCGGATCGCCTGCACGCCGGTCGGCGTGCAGACGGGAAAGCGGATGCCGGATCAGCCCGGCAGATCGCGCAGTTTCTTTTCCTGATCGGTCAGGCTGCGGACGAAACCGGGGTGGCGGAAAATCCGGTTGCCGTAGTCCTCGATGGCCTTGCTGTCCTTCGGCAACGGCACATCCAGCGATTGCAGGCGCCAGATGATCGGCGCCATCGCGCAGTCGGCCAGGCTCATTTCCGGGTTGAGGAAGAACTTGCTGGCCTTGAACAACGGCAGCGAGGCCGTCAGCAGCTCCTTCAGTCGCTTGCGCCCCGCCTCGGCCTGGGTCTTGTTGCCCAGCTGGATCGCCTGCACCTGCGGCACCCAGTCGTGCTCGATACGCAGCATGGCCAGGCGGATGCGCGCGCGCGACAGCGGGTCGACCGGCATCAGCGGCGGGTGCGGATAGCGCTCGTCCAGATACTCGCTGACCACCGAGGCGGCATACAGCACCAGCTCGCGCTCGACCAGGGTCGGCACCGAGTGGTACGGATTGAGATCGATCAGATCTTCCGGCGGATTCTGTGGATCGACCGGAACGAAGTCGAAACTCACGCCCTTGGCCGCCAGCACCAGGCGCACACGGTGGCACAGTACATCGTCGTTCGAGGAAAACAGCGTCAGTGTATTGCGCATGCGTACGCTCGCCGCCATCAAAGGCTCTCCTACGACAGGAGACCGCCTGCCGCATCGGCGCCGCCAGCACCGTGCTGGCGGTCGACTCCTCCCCGAGTGTGCAACCGACCATCACAAAAGCCAATAGGCCCGATGCAATGGCCGGCTCTGGATCAGTGCACGTCCTTCCAGTATTCCTTCTTCAACAGGTACACCAGGAAGGTCAGCAGGGCCAGGAACAGGATCACCCAGACACCGAGCTGCTGCCGCTTCAGCGCGGCCGGTTCGCCGGCGTATTCGAGGAAGTTGGTGATGTCGCGCACGGCCTGGTCGTACTGGCCCGCATCGACCGAGCCCGGGCTTTCGATGCGCAGGCCCGTTACCGGCGGGTCCATACCCGGCGCTTCGGCCTTGCCATGCACCGCGTGCTGCAGGCCCTGCATCTCCCACAACGGATTGGGCATGGAGGCGTTGGCGAACAGCGCGTTGTTCCAGCCCAGCGGGCGGCTGCTGTCCAGGTAGAACGACTTCAGGTAGGTGTAGATCCAGTCGCTGCCACGCACCCGGGAGATCAGGCTCAGGTCCGGCGGCATCTTGCCGAACCACTTCTCGGCCTGCTCCTTGGGCATTGCCACCGGCACCGGATCGCCGATCGCCGAGCCGGTGAAGTTGAGGTTGTTCATCACCTCTTCCTCGCTCAGCCCCAGGTCCTCGCCCATCCGCGAATAGCGCAGGTACTTCAATGCGTGGCAGCCGCTGCAGTAGTTCATGTACAGCTGGGCGCCGCGCTGCAGCGACGCCCGGTCACCCAGGTCGTTGCCGGCCTGCAGCAGTTTGGTGCCGCCCTCGGCGGCCATGGCCAGGGTACTGCCCAGCATCAGGGCGGCCGCCAGGGCCAGCCGGACCATCCAGCGCTCAGTCATGCGTGGTCACCCTTTCCGGTACCGGCTTGGTCTTGTCCAGCCTTGTCCATATCGGCATGGTGATGAAGAAGGCGAAGTACAGGAAGGTCAGCACCCGCCCGACATAGGTCTCGTGTGCATCGGTACCAGGACCGGAACCGATCACCATCAGCCACGCGAAGCACACCACGAACATGCCCAGCAGGCCGCGCGACAGCCAGCCGCGGTAACGGTAGGACTTGACCTTGGCGCGGTCGAGCCAGGGCACCAGGAACAGGATGGCGATGGCCGAGAACATCACGATCACGCCACCCAGCTTGTTCGGCACCACCCGCAACATCGCGTAGTACGGCGTGTAGTACCAGACCGGTTTGATGTGTTCGGGGGTGACCAGGCGATTGGCTTCGGTGAAGTTGTCGTGTTCCAGGAACAGGCCACCGAAGGCCGGTGCGAAGAAGATGATGAAGGCCGCGATGATCAGCAGGAAGCCCGCGCCGACGCCATCTTTCAGCGTGTAGTACGGATGGAACGGAATGCCGTCGGTCGGCGCGTTCGGTGACCAGCGGTTGCCCTTCGGCCCCTTCTTGATCTCCACGCCATCGGGGTTGTTCGATCCCACTTCATGCAGCGCCCCCAGGTGCAGCACCACCAGCAGCAGCAGTACCAGCGGCAGCGCGATCACGTGCAGTGCGAAGAACCGGTTGAGCGTGGCGTCGCTGGGCAGGTAATCGCCCATGATCCATTCGGTGAGGCCGTTACCAATGACCGGAATGGCGCCGAACAGCGAGATGATCACCTTGGCGCCCCAGAACGACATCTGGCCCCACGGCAGCACGTAGCCCATGAAGGCCTCGGCCATCAACACCAGGTAGATCAGCATGCCCAGGATCCACACCAGTTCGCGCGGCTTCTGGTAGCTGCCATACAGCAGCCCGCGGAACATGTGCAGGTAGACCACGATGAAGAACAGCGAGGCACCGGTGGAGTGCATGTAGCGGATCAGCCAGCCCCACTCCACGTCACGCATGATGTATTCGATGGAGGCGAATGCTTCGGCGGCATTCGTCTTGTAGTGCATGGTCAGGAAGATGCCGGTGACGATCTGGTTGACCAGCACCAGCAGCGCCAGCGAGCCGAAGTAGTACCAGATGTTGAAGTTCTTCGGCGCGTAGTACTCGCTGACATGCTTGCGGTAGATCGGCATCAACCCCGGCGCACGGGCATTGACCCAGTCGGCCACGCCGGTGGCGGTACGGCTGAGGATGTTGGACATCAGGCAGCCCCCTGCGGATCGACACCGATGATGATGGTGTTGTCGTCCTGGTAATGGTGCGCGGGCACCTTCAGGTTGATGGGTGCGGGCACGTCCTTGAAGACGCGGCCGGACATGTCGAAGCGCGACTTGTGGCAGGGGCAGAAATAGCCGCCCTTCCATTGTGGGTCGTAGGGCTCGGGGCGTATTTCACCCACCATTTCCGGCGAGCAGCCCAGGTGCGTGCAGAGACCGACCAGCACCGAGATCTCGGGTTTGATCGAGCGCAGCTCGGGGTTCTGCTTGAGCACGTACTCCGGCTGCTGGTCCTTCTCGCCGGACTCGGGGTCCTTCAGACGGCCATCCAGCCCATGCAGCGCATCAAGGATCGCCTTGGACCGTTTGACGATCCAGATCGGCTGGCCACGCCATTCCACGATCAGGCGTTGGCCTTCCTGCAGGGCGCTGATGTCGGCCACCACCGGTGCGCCGGCAAGCTTGGCGCGGGCACTGGGGTTCCAGGATTTGATGAAAGGAACTGCGGTGAATCCGACGCCGACGGCGCCCACCACGGCTGTGGTGGCAGTAAGAAAACGCCGACGTCCGGTGTTGACTGGATCGTGTACCCCATCGTTGGCCATCCGGCACTCCGATATTGATTAGGTAGCTTTAAGGCTGCCAGCGGTTCCGGTGGGGGCCAGAGCCGCATTGAATCTCGGTCGAGTGTAGCGGAACCGTCGCGCGCCACACAACGCATTGCAACAACATTGCTTTGGGGGGTTGCCGGGCATGGCCCGGCACTACTGTTTGCTCAGCACCGTACGATAACGCTCGGCCAGCTGGCCGACCCGGCGCACGTAATACTGTGTCTCGCTGTAGGGAGGCACGCCGCGATGGCGATCCACCGCCCCCTCGCCCGCGTTGTAGCCGGCAGCGGCCAGGGTCAGATCACCGTTGAACCGCTTCAACAACCACGCCAGATACTGCACACCGCCACGGATGTTCTGCCCGGCGTCGTAGGAATCACTGACACCGAAACGTGCGGCGGTGGGCGGCATCAACTGCATCAGGCCCTGCGCACCGGCACGGCTGAGCGCGGTCGGGTTGTAGGCCGACTCGGCATGGATGATCGCGCGCACCACCGCCTCTTCCACCCCGAACTCGCGTGCGGCCGAGGTGATCTCGCTCTGGAAGGCCGTGGTGTTCAGGCGCACGCTGCCGAAATCAACGCGCGGATTGACCCCGCAGGCGTAGCAGCGCTCCATGAAGCTGTAGCGGATGGTCCGCACCGGGCCGAGATTGGCGACCTGGGTCGGGCGTGCGCTGGTGTAGTGGCGCACCCCGTCCTGCATGTACGAATAGACCTGTCCGCTGACCATCTTGCCGCCGCGTGGGCTGGCCGGCGTGGACGCTGCCGCGGGCGCAGGAGCCGGCGCGACAGCGGGACTGGCAGCGCTGGCGGCCACGGCAACCGGGTTGCGCTCGGCGCTGGCCACCACTGCAGCAGGCACGGGCACTGGCGTCGGCGCCGAGCTGACGATCGGGGCGCGCACCGCCCTGCCCGCGCTGCGGGTGTAGCTGATGGTGCTGCATTGGGCACCGGCCACCCGCTTGCTGACATAGCTGGTGACCCCATCGGCGCCAAGGCACTTGTACAGGGTGCCGGCGCTGGCCGGCGCAGCGGTCAGCGCAGCGATGATGATCGCCGTTATCCCCAGTCTCCCCTTCATGGCCGCGAGTGTCCCAGCTTCGCTGCGGCTTGCCAAGCGCGACGGCTCAGACCGTGACCGCGGGCACGGCCAGGACCTGGCTGAGCCCGGTCAGACGCTGGGCCAGCTCCTCGCGCAGCTCGGCCGGCGTGGTCCACAGTGCCACCGGCAGGCGATCCAGGCTGAGGATCTGCGCCAGCATCATGCCGCGGCTTTCCGCGCCCATCCGCAACAGGCAATGGTCTGGCCCATCGGCCTCCAGCACGCCACACCAGGGCGGAATGCGGCCGGCCAGCTCCGCTTCACTGCCGGCCAGACGCAGGATGGCCTGCAGCGCGAACGGCGCCTGGCTGACCGCCTGCCGCACCATCACATCGGGCGGCGCCGGGGTTCGCCGGTGCAGGCCAGGCTCGGGCAGAGGCCGCACAGCGCCCATCCGGTCCACGCGCAGCGTGCGCCAGTCCTGCCGGCCCAGGTCCCAGGCCAGCAGATACCAGCGCCGCCCGTAGTTGACCAGGTGCTGGGCCTCGACTTGCCGTTGCGTCACCGCGTCCTGCGCGCTGCGGTATTCGAAGGCCAGCCGCGCGGCCTGCCGGCAGTGCTGGGCCAGCCGCCCGAGCAGGCGCGCATCGGTGGATGGCAGATCGGACAGGGTCGCAGTGGCCGCATGCACTTCGCCGGCCTGCTGGCGGCGACGCGCCGGCACCAGCGGGTCGAGCTTGGACAGCAGGCCGCGTGCGGTGTCGTCGATGCCGGAGACCGTGGCCGAGGCCGCACGCAGGGCAATCGCCAGCGTGGTGGCCTCTTCCTCGTCCAGCAGCATCGGCAGCACCGGTGCCCCCGCGGCCAGCCGGTAGCCCCCGCCTACGCCGGCCGACGCCTGCACCGGATATCCCAGCTCGCGCAGGCGTTCGACATCGCGGCGGATGCTGCGCCGATCCACCCCCATACGCTCGGCGAGCTCGGCACCGGACCAGTGGCGGCGGGCCTGCAGCAGCGAGATCAGGCGAAGCAGGCGATGGGCGGTATGGCGCATGACGGATCGCGGACAGAAGTCGTCCGCAATTGTGCCCCAGCATGGGCCCCACTTCACCACCACCTGCAAGGAGCAATGCCATGACGTCACGCCAGATCACCCTCTACCACGCCGCCCGTTCACGCTCGAGCGGCGCGGTGGCCCTGCTTGAAGCACTGGGCGCCGACTACCGCATGCAGGTGCTGGACCTGAAGGCTGGCGCCAACCTGGCCCCGGCCTATCTGGCGATCAATCCGATGGGCAAGGTGCCGGCCATCGTCCACAACGGCGCCCTGGTGACCGAACAGGTGGCGATCTACCTGTACCTGGCCGACCTGTACCCGGAAGCTCGGCTGGCACCGCCGATCGGCGACGCCCTGCGCGGCCCCTATCTGCGCTGGATGGCCTTCTATGGCGCCTGCTTCGAGCCGGCGATGATCGACCGGGCAATGCGTCGCGAGCCGCCGCCGCATGCGATGTCGCCCTACAACGACGCCGATACGGTGCTGCAGGTGATCGAAGCACAGCTGGCGCAGGGGCCGTATCTGCTGGGCGAGGTGATGAGTGCGGCCGACGTGCTGTGGGGCAATGCGCTGGCATGGACCAGTGCGTTCGGCCTGGTGCAGCCAGCATCGGCGACCGCCGCCTACATCGCACGGATGAGTGCGCTGACCGCGTTTGATCGTTCGCGGCAGATCGATGCGGAGCTGGTGGCGGCGTAAGGCATTCGCCGGGTTTCCTTTGTAGAGCCGAGCCCACGCTCGGCTGGTTTCAGTAGAGCCAGGCCGTGCCTGGCTGCCCCATGGCAAGCGGGAAGAGCAGCCGAGCGTGGGCTCGGCTCTACAAGGGCGCGGCGGATGGCGCAGGATGCGGGTAGAATCGCCCCCTTTCCCGCCACCCGAATGGATTAAGCGCCATGACCGGGACGCCAGACGTCTTTCCGCCCGCCACGCCGGGTGGTACTCCGCTCGTTGCCCTGCCCGCCGGTCCGCGCAAGCCCGACCAGGTGAAAGGCAAGCTGTACATCAAGACCCACGGTTGCCAGATGAACGAGTACGACTCGGCCAAGATGGCCGACGTGCTCGCCGCCAGTGATGGCCTGGAACTGACCGATCGCCCGGAAGACGCCGACGTCATCCTGGTCAACACCTGCTCGATCCGCGAAAAAGCGCAGGAGAAGGTGTTCAGCCAGCTGGGCATCTGGAAGAGCCTGAAGAACCAGGGCCGTGAGGTCATCATCGGCGTCGGCGGTTGCGTGGCGTCGCAGGAAGGCGAGGCGATCATCAAGCGTGCGCCGTTCGTCGACCTGGTGTTCGGCCCGCAGACGCTGCATCGCCTGCCAGAACTGATCCGCGCCCGCCGCGAACAGCAGCGCCCGCAGGTGGACATCAGCTTCCCGGAAATCGAGAAGTTCGATCGCATGCCCGAACCACGTGCCGATGGCGCGTCGGCGTTCGTGTCGATCATGGAAGGCTGCTCCAAGTACTGCTCGTTCTGCGTAGTGCCCTACACGCGCGGCACCGAAGTCAGCCGCCCGTTCGAGGACGTGGTGGTGGAAGTGGCGCAGCTCGCCGCGCAGGGCGTGCGCGAGATCAACCTGCTCGGCCAGAACGTCAACGCCTACCGCGGGCCGTATGGCGACGGCGAATTCGCCGATCTCGGCCTGCTGATCCGCACCATCGCCGAGATCGATGGCGTTGGCCGCATCCGCTTCACCACCTCGCACCCGCTGGAGTTCAGCGATTCGCTGATCGATGCGTTCCGCGACGTGCCGCAGCTGGCCAACTTCCTGCACCTGCCGGTACAGGCGGGCAGCGACCGCGTGCTGTCGGCGATGAAGCGCGGTTACACCGCACTGGAATTCAAGTCGAAGATCCGCAAGCTGCGTGCGGTACGTCCGGACATCTCGATCAGCTCGGACTTCATCGTCGGTTTCCCCGGCGAGACCGATGCGGATTTCGAGAAGACCATGAAACTGATCGAGGACATCGGCTTCGACCACAGCTTCTCCTTCATCTATTCGCGTCGCCCGGGCACGCCGGCAGCGGACCTGGAAGACACGATCAGCGATGCGGAGAAGCATGCACGCCTGTCGCGCCTGCAGGAACGCATCAATGCACACGCTGCGAGCATCTCCGAAAGGATGGTTGGCAGCGTGCAGACCGTGCTGGTTGAAGGTCCCTCACGCAAGAACCCGAACGAACTGACCGGCAAGACCGAAAACATGCGTTCGGTGAACTTCCCGGCGCATCCGCGCCTGATCGGCCAGTTCGTAGACGTGGTGATCACTGAAGCGTTGACCAATTCGCTGCGTGGCCGCGTGGTGGCGGAATAAGGTGTGCCGACCAACGGTCGGCACCCACCGAGGTATTGAGGTGTGCCGACCAACGGTCGGCACCTACCGTGTGGATGCCGACCGTTGGTCGGCATGCCTCAGTCCAGTCGCTT
>NZ_JBHZOP010000056.1:0-48745 GCF_042787595.1 Stenotrophomonas sp. YIM B13575
GCCCACCCGCCCCGCCTCTGACAGTTTCCTGCGCGCGGCCAGCCACGGAAGAAAGAAAGAAAAGCAAAAGCGGGTCGCTCGCTCGCGTCTTCCGCGCCTTTGTAGAGCCGAGCCATGCTCGGCTGCTTTTCGCCTGAAAACCCCCGCGCTTCGCGCGACAGCCGAGCATGGCTCGGCTCTACAGAAGCGCGTCATCCACGCCGCAGGTCGCGGGAAACTGTCGAAGGCGGGGTACTGTGGGTTTGCGGGGTGTGAGCCGCATGGATGCGGCGACCAAGCCTACAAGGACGTACTTGCGGCGTCCCCGCAAACCCACAGTACCCCGCCATCCCACGGAATGCCGCTGTTGCTGTTGCTGTTGCTGTTGCTTCGGCTGTTGCCTCTGCAGGTGCAGGGCTGCAAGCCCTGCCGAAAACCCTTACCCCGCCATCAACGCTTCGATCTCGTCGGCGCTGCGTTCCAGGCCTTCGGTCAACACCCGATGTCCGTCGTCGGTGATCAGCACGTCATCTTCGGTACGGATGCCGATGCCGCGCCAGCGCGGTTCCACCGTCGTGTCGTCCACGCCGATGTACAGCCCCGGCTCGATGGTGAAGGCCATGCCCGGCTCCAGCAGGCGCGAATCGCCGGCCAGGCGGTAGTCGCCTACGTCGTGCACATCCAGTCCGATCCAGTGACCGGTCTTGTGCCGGTAGAAACGCTGGTACAAGCCTTCGGTGAGATTCTTTTCCAATGTGCCCTTCAACAGGCCCAGTTGCAGCAGCCCCTCGGTAAGAGTCTGCACCGCCGCCAGATGGCCCATTTCGTACGCCACGCCGGGCTTGGCCTGGGCCAGTGCCGCCGCCTGCGCCGCGCCCACCAGATCATGCAGCGCGCGCTGCTCGGCGCTGAAACGACCGTTGACCGGGAACGTGCGGGTGATGTCGCTGGCATAGCCGCGATACTCGGCACCGGCATCGATCAACACCAGTTCGCCGTCGCGCGAGCGTGCGTTGTTGTCGCGGTAATGCAGGATGCAGGCGTTGCGGCCGGCACCGACGATGCTGCAGTACGCAGGCACCGCGTCGTTGGCGCGGAACACCCGCTCCAGCTCGGCCTGCAGTTCGTACTCGTGAATGCCGGCCTTCGCGGCCTGCATGGCGGCACGGTGCGACAGCACGCTGATGTCGGCCGCGCGCTGCATCAACGCCACCTCGGCACCGGACTTGAACAACCGCTGCTCGTGCAGCAGATGGCCCAGTTCCAGGAACTCATGCGGCGGCTGCGCACCGTGGCGCACCTGCGAACGTACGCGGTTCACCCAGCCGATCAGCTTCAGGTCGAAATCCGCATCGCGGCCGAAGTGGTAGTACACCCGCGACCGCCCTTCCAGCAGGCCCGGCAGGATGTCGTCCAGATCGGTAATCGGGTAGGCATCGTCCATCGCGAACTGGGCCACGGCGCCGTCCTGGCCGGCGCGCCCCCCATCCCAGGCTTCGCGCTCGGGATCACGCTCGCGGCAGAACAGGATGGCTTCGCCGTGGCGGCGGCCGGGAATCAGCACCAGCACCGCTTCCGGCTCCGGGAAGCCGGTCAGGTACTGGAAATCCGAATCCTGGCGGTACGGATAATGGGTATCGAGGCTGCGCACCTTCTCCGATGCCGCCGGCAGCACCAGGATCGCGTCTTCGCCCGCCATGTCCATCAGTTGCCGGCGGCGACGCTTGTACTCGCCGGCAGCGATGCCGGTGCGCTGCTTGATATCCATCAGTTCAGGCGCTGCCGATGGCGCGCGGCCAGCACCACGTCACCGTGCAGCAGCAGCACCGCCACGCGGATGAATTCTTCGATCTCCGACAGGGCTTCGTCGTCATCATCACCGCCGGCTTCGAAGTCCTCGCTCGAGGCGCGGGCCAGGCTGGCCAGGTCGTTCAGCGCCTCCTCGCCTTCTTCGGACAGGGTCGGCCGGTGGCCGCCGCTGCCAAGGCCGAAGCCGCCCAGGAAGGAACGGGTCCAGCTGAACATGGCGTCCGCCTGCGCGGCCACGTCACTGCTGTCGGTCAACAGCAGCTCGAAGGCGAAGTCACGGTCTTCCAGCTGCTTGATGGTGGCCTCCAGCAACTGCGCCAGCGCACTGTCGGCAGCCACCTGCGGCAGATTGTCGTCGGCCAGCACGCGCGCCGGCCAGTCGTTGCCGGGGGCACCGCCGGCGGCCAGCCAGCCGCACAGCCCGCCATGCAGCTCGGCAGCAGTGGCGCCCAGGCCCAGTTCCTGGCTGGCGCGGGTAACGTCGTCGACGGAGGGAAGTTCGGTCATCGTGCGGCTCGTTCGGAAGGGAAACTGCGGAGCGCGCACGCGCGCGCCCGTGAGCCGGGTAGTGTAGCAATCTGTCCGCCTGCGCTTCGTGGCCGTCAGGCCCTGCTGCGACAGTGCTTGACCGCCCTGACCCGGCTTGCCTATCGTGCGGGCATGGAACCCGCCGATCCCCTTGCCCAGTTGCAGGCCTTCGCCGCCCGTGTGGAGGCGTTGCTCGACCGCAACCAGCGGCTGGCCGAGGAGAACCGCAGCCTGCGCCACCAGCAGGAACAGCTGGTGGCCGAGCGCTCGACGCTGCTGGCCAAGAACGAACAGGCGCGGTCGCGGGTGGAAGCGATGATCACCCGGCTCAAGTCCCTGGAGCAGCACACATGAGTGCCGAACCGGTCAGCGTCCGTATCCTCGACCGTGAATACACGGTCGGCGTCGGTGGTGATGAACGCGACAGCCTGATGGCGGCCGCCCGCCTGCTGGATGCGCGCATGCGCGAGATCCGTGGCAGCAACCGGATGGCCGCGGTCGACCGCATCGCGGTGCTGGCAGCGCTCAATCTGGCGCACGAGCTGCAGCTGCTGCGCGACGAGAACGCCCGCCAGGCGGTTGCCCTGCAACAGACCCTGGCCGACCTGAACCGGCGTCTGGACCGGGCAATCGACAGCAGCACGTGAGAAAGGCGCGTATTGCGCCTTCTCTTTTCTGAATTGGCACGCACTGTTGCCGACGAACGGCCTATCCAGATCACCCGCGGTAGCTATAATGGCCACGCGTTCTCTGCGGTACTCGACGGCATGTGCAAACATTCGCCTTGTCCCTTAAGAACGACACCGGGAGCGCGACAGCGCCGGGAGTGCAGGTCCGCCTCGTAGCGGGAAGCCCGATGGTTCTCCAGCGTTCCCACTTGAGCCCCCGGGTTCAAGGTCGTTTCGCATGCATCGACATTGCGGAGAATGCAATATTCCAGCAAGGGCGGCGTCTTCGGGCGTCGCCCTTGTTCTTTCCGGCACAATGACGGCTGATCCTTGCCGCACGCTGCCATGACCGACCCGCGACAGGCCCTGCGCCACAACCTGCGGCAACGCCGCCGCGACCTTTCCGCCCCCGCCCGTATCGCCGCTGCCGAATCGCTGGCCGATGCGCTGCTCGCGCTGCCGTTCGCCCCGCGCGAAGGCGCCGTGGCCGGCTACTGGGCGCTGGATGGCGAAATTGCCCTGCACCGCTGGCAGCTGCAACTGCCCGACACGCTGCGCTACTGCCTGCCCGTGCTGCACGGCGACGTGCTGCGCTTCGCGCCCTGGCGCCCCGGCCAGCCGTTGACCAGCAACCGTTACGGCATCCCCGAACCGGACATCGCCATCGAAGACACCCTGGAACCAGCGCAGATGGAACTGGTGGTGACGCCGCTGGTGGGCTTCGACGCACAGTGCCGGCGGCTGGGCATGGGAGGCGGCTGGTATGATCGCAGCTTCGCCTTCCGCCATGATCGGCCGGCGCCACCCTGGCTGGTCGGCGCGGCATTCTCGGTGCAGCAGGTCGAGTCCTTGCCGGTTGCGTCCTGGGACGTGGCGGTGGATGCGATCTGCACTGAAGCCGGCACCCTGCTCCCTTCCGCTGCCCCCGTGAACGCATGACCGCCCGCAAGCGCTACTGGCTGATGAAGTCCGAACCGGACGCCTTTTCCATCGATGACCTGGCCAAGGTCAAGGTTGAACCCTGGAACGGCGTGCGCAACTACCAGGCGCGCAATTTCATGCGCGATGGCATGCAGGTCGGCGACGGCATCCTGTTCTACCACTCCAATACCAAGGTGCCCGGCATCGTCGGCCTGGCCACGGTGGCCAGCGCGGCCTACCCGGATGACACCCAGTTCGATCCGAAATCCGACTACCACGACCCCAAGAGCACGCGCGAGAACCCGCGCTGGATGCTGGTGGACGTGGCCTTCGACCGCAAGCTGAAGCAGGTGATCGCGCTGGACGAGATCAAGCTGCATGCCGAGGAACTCGGCGAAGGCTTCCCGCTGGTTGCCAAGGGCAACCGCCTGTCGGTGTTCCCGGTGACCGCCACGCAGTGGAAGCTGCTGCTGTCGCTGGAAAAGAAATCCTGATTCCCTGCCTGAGAGCTCCCCGCAATGTCTGAAGCCAAGCGCCTGGCCGCCGAAAAGGCCATCGAGTACGTCGAAGACGGCATGATCGTCGGTGTCGGTACCGGTTCCACCGTCGCCTATTTCATCGATGCACTGGCCCGCATCCAGCATCGCATCAAGGGTGCGGTATCCAGTTCCGAGCAGAGCACTGCGCGCCTGAAGCAGCATGGCATCGAGGTGATCGAGCTGAACCATACCGGCACCCTGTCGCTGTACGTGGATGGCGCCGACGAGTGCGATGCCAACAAGTGCCTGATCAAGGGCGGTGGCGCTGCACTCACGCGCGAGAAGATCATCGCCGAGGCCAGCGAGCGCTTCGTCTGCATCGTCGACCCGAGCAAGCAGGTGCCGGTGCTGGGCAAGTTCCCGCTGCCGGTGGAAGTGATCCCGATGGCACGCAGCCTGGTCGCCCGCCAGATCCGCGACATGACCGGCGGCCAGCCGACCTGGCGCGAAGGCGTGGTGACCGACAACGGCAACCAGATCCTGGACATCCACAACCTGCAGATCACCGACCCGGAAAAGCTGGAGCGCGAGCTCAACCAGCTGCCGGGCGTGGTCTGTGTCGGCCTGTTCGCGCGCCGCCGTGCCGATGTGGTGATCGTCGGCGGCGAGCCGCCGATCGTGCTCTGACCCTTTCGAAGGACCCTACGATGTCGTTGCTGCGCTCCCTGTTGATGCTTCCGCTGCTGGCCCTGACCGGCTGCGCCACCGATGCCGCCCGCCACTGGGTGGAACTGGGCGGCGCACGCTATGACGTTGAACTGGCCACCAACGATGAAACCCGTGCGCGTGGGTTGATGTTCCGCGACCAGATGGCCGAGGACCACGGCATGCTGTTCGTGCATGACCGCGAGGAAATGCAGGCGTACTGGATGAAGAACACCAAGATCGCGCTGGACATCCTGTACTTCGACAGCGAGCGCAAGCTGGTGAGCCAGCAGCGCGACGTGCCGCCGTGCTCGGCCGGCGACATGTGCCCGCCCTACCCCAGCGGCGGTCCGGCGCGCTTCGTGCTGGAGCTCAATGCCGGCCAGGCGGAGAAGCTCAAGCTGAAGGATGGGACCGAGCTGATCTTCGGCCCGGGCATCGAGAAGTAGGGGTCGGCCGGGCTGCGCCCGGCACCCGCCGAATCGACATCAAGTGCAACATCTGGGCGACCGAGGGATGGCGGGGCGATGTGGGCTTGCAGGACACGCCGTAAACCCATCCCTGGGGGCTCGTAGGCGCCATCCATGGCGCCTGCGGTCCTGCAAGCCCACACCGCCCCACCTCTGACAGTTTCCCGCTGCTGTTGGTGGGTGTCGACCTGGGTCGACACGGTAGATCCACGCCATGCGTGGATGGAAGGACGATGACGTGATGAATTCACGCAGCACTGCTTGAAACCGCCTGCGATTGCCGCCAGTCTGTGGACATGCAGGACCGGATCACACTCCCCGACTGGGATGCACTGGCCGCCTTCGACGACGAGGCGCTGCCACTGCTGCCGACCGCGCTGCTGATCGCGCGCGATGAATATCCCGATCTGCAGCCGTCGACCTACGATGCGCTGGTGCAGAGCCACGTCGAGCACCTGCGCGCCGAGGTGGACAGCATCGAGCACAGCCCGCTGAAGATGGCGGCCATCAACCGGCATCTGTTCGATGAGCTGGGCTACAGCGGCGACCACCAGGAGTATTACGACCCGCGCAACAGCTACCTCAACCAGGTGTTCGAGCGCCGTCTGGGCAATCCGATCTCGCTGGCGCTGGTGCAGATGGAAGTGGCGCGACGGCTGGGCATTCCACTGGACGGCGTGTCATTCCCCGGTCATTTCCTGGTGCGCCTGCCGGTCGACGATGGCGTGCTGGTGATGGACCCGTTCAACGGTGGCCGCCCGCTGGACGTGGACGAACTGCGCGAACGCGCCAAGTCGCACCTGGGCGGGCAGATGCCCGACGACCAGGTGCTGGCGCAGATCCTCGATCCTGCACCGAGCCGCGCGATCCTGATCCGCATGCTGCGCAACCTGCATGGGGTCTATGCCGAGGCCAGCGAGTGGGATCGTGCTGCGCGCAGTGCCGACCGCCTGCTCAAGCTCGCCCCCGAACAGGACGATGCCCTGCGTGACCGCGGCCTGGCCTATCTGCAGCTGGACTACCTGGCCGGCGCCCGCAACGACCTGGGCCTGTACCTGAAGCGCAATCCCGAGGCCAGCGACGCGCAATGGCTGCGCGAGAAGCTGATCGGCCTCGGCGGGCCGGCACCGCGGCTGCATTGAGTGAGGTTGTCGGGTGTGTGGACCAACGGTCCACACCCACAGGAGGGCCTGGCGGCACCTCCCTCAATCGATCTCGACCATCTCGAAATCGTCCTTGGTCACGCCGCAATCCGGGCACGTCCAGGTCTCGGGAATGTCTTCCCAGCGCGTGCCCGGGGCAATGCCCTCCTCCGGCAGCCCATCCGCTTCGCGGTACAGGAATCCGCAGACCACGCACATCCAGGTACGCAGGGTGGTGGGGGTGGCTTCGCTCATCGGATAATCAGGGCTGGATTCACGGGCCGCCATTGTCCCATCGCGGTCCACTCACCGGTAGCCATCGATGACTTCTGCTTCCCCGACGCCCCGCGGCGTCTACCTGATCACCCCGGATGAACCCGATACCGCTCGCCTGCTGGCGCGCACCGCGCCGCTGCTGGCTGCCGGTGCCACCTGGCTGCAGTACCGCAACAAGACCGCCAGCGATGCCCTGCGGCGGGAACAGGCCACGGCCCTGCAGGCCTTGTGCGCCGCCCATGGCGTGCCGCTGATCGTCAACGACGACCCGGCGCTGGCCCAGGCCATCGGCGCGGCCGGCGTGCACCTGGGCGGCACCGACGGCGACATCTCCGCCGCCCGCAGCCTGCTCGGCCCCGACGCCATCATCGGTGCCTCCTGCTACGACCAGCTCGCCAACGCCGAGCGCGCCGTGGCTGCCGGCGCCAGCTACGTGGCCTTCGGCGCGTTCTTCCCCACCACCACCAAGGTCACCAGCAGCCGCGCCCACACCGACCTGCTGCGGCAAAGCGCCGCACTGGGCGTGCCGCGGGTGGCGATTGGCGGCCTCAGCCCGGACAATGTCGGTCCCATCATCGATGCCGGCGCCGATCTGCTGGCCGTGGTCAGCGGCATCTACGCCGCGCAGGACCCGGTCGCGACCCAGCGCGCCTACCTCGCCCGTTTCGATACGCCGCAGTAATACCCAGGAAACCCCATGAACCACGACCAGTCCCACGCCCTGTTCTCCCGCGCCCAGGCATTGCTGCCTGGCGGCGTCAACTCACCGGTGCGCGCGTTCAAGTCGGTCGGCGGCGAACCCTTCTTCGTCGAGCGCGCCGACGGCGCCTACCTGTACGACGTCGACGGCAACCGCTACATCGACTACGTGGGTTCGTGGGGCCCGATGATCGTCGGCCACAACCACACCACCGTACGCCAGGCGGTGAAGAAGGCAATCGACAACGGCCTGTCGTTCGGTGCGCCGTGCGCAGCGGAAGTGACCATGGCCGAGACCATCACCCGCCTGGTGCCGTCGTGCGAGATGGTGCGCATGGTGAATTCCGGCACCGAAGCCACCCTGTCGGCGATCCGCCTGGCGCGCGGTGCCACCGGCCGCAACTGCATCGTCAAGTTCGAAGGCTGCTATCACGGCCACGGCGACTCGTTCCTGGTCAAGGCCGGCAGCGGCATGCTGACCCTGGGCGTGCCGACCTCGCCCGGCGTGCCGGCCGGCCTGAGCGAACTGACCCTGACCTTGCCCTACAACGACTTCGAGGCGGCCACCGCCTTGTTCGAGGCCCGCGGCAGCGAGGTCGCCGGCCTGATCATCGAACCGGTGGTCGGCAACGCCAACTGCATTCCGCCGCGCGAAGGCTACCTGCAGCACCTGCGCGCGCTGTGCACGCAGTACGGCGCCCTGCTGATCTTCGACGAAGTGATGACCGGTTTCCGCGTTGCCCTGGGTGGTGCGCAGGCGCACTACGGCATCACCCCAGACCTGACCACCTTCGGCAAGATCATCGGTGGCGGCATGCCGGTGGGTGCCTACGGCGGCCGTCGTGAGCTGATGCAGCAGATCGCCCCGGCCGGCCCGATCTACCAGGCCGGTACGCTCAGCGGCAATCCGGTGGCGATGGCCGCCGGCCTGGCCATGCTGGAGCTGATCCAGCAGCCGGGTTTCCACGACGATCTGAGCGCGCGCGCCGCACGCCTGTGCGCGGGCCTGGAAGCGGCCGCCGCCGATGCCGGCGTGGCGGTGACCACCACCCAGGTGGGCGCGATGTTCGGGCTGTTCTTCACCAGCGAAAAGGTGGAGACCTATGCCCAGGCCACGGCCTGCGACATCCCGGCGTTCAACCGCTTCTTCCACGCGATGCTGGACCAGGGCGTGTTCCTGGCACCGTCGGCGTACGAAGCCGGCTTCCTGTCCAGCGCCCACGATGATGCGGTGATCGAAGCGACGCTGGCAGCGGCGCGCGTGGCGTTCAAGGCGGCCAAGGGCTGAGATCGGGCCCCGGCAGGTGCCGACCTTGGTCGGCATGGCCTTGCACCGTATCCACGCATGGCGTGGATCTACCAGGCTGCGTGCGGCGTTCCACCTGTAGAGCCGAGCCGTGCTCGGCTTACCGCGCGGAGCGCGGAGAGCAGTCGAGCATGGCTCGACTCTACAGACGGCATCAACCGAAGACGAACTTGCCCTTCATCATTGCGAAGTGGCCGGGGAACGAGCAGAAGAAGGTGTAATCACCGCCCTTCTGCAGGCCCTTCGTGGAAAAACGCACGCGGGTGGTCTCGCCACCACCGATCACCTTGGTGTGGGCCAGAACACGCTTGTCGGCCTTCGGCAGGTAGCTGTCGGCCAGGGTCATGCGCATGCCCGCCATCGCCACCGGCTGGTAGTCAGCGCTGCGGGTCAGCACCCAGTTGTGGCCCATCGCGGTGGCGGCCAGCTTGCCGGTGTGGCGCAGGGTCAGGTCCACTTCGCTGCAATCGGCGGCCACCTTGATCTCGCGGCTGCTGAAACTCATCTGGTCGGTGCTGTCGATGCTCACCGCACACACGCGCGCCATCGCCGACGGCGCCAGCATCAACGCGCCCAGTCCCACCGCTACCATCCAAGCCTTCATCATCGCGTCTCCTGCAGGTTCGATGGCCATTCTAGGCAGCGGCCTGCGCGCCCGGCTGCGACCGTGTGTCGCAGTCGGGGTCCAGGGTTTGCGTGGGGATACGGCAATGGCATGCTCGACGGATGCGGATCGACCTTCTCCTGCTCGATGTCGATGGCGTGCTGGTGCACTACCAGCGCGCGCAGCGCGTGCTGCATCTGGCGCAGGCGCTGGACGTGCCGACCGCGCACGTGCAGGCCGCGCTGTACGACAGCGGACTGGAAGCGGCACACGACAGCGGCACGCTGGATGGCGCGCGCTATCTGGCCCGGCTTGGCGAACTGCTCGGCACAACGGTAACGCTGCCAACCTGGATCGCCGCACGGCAGGTGGCCAGCCACCCGCAACTGCCGGTACTGCAACGGCTGCAGGCACTGCAGGTGCCGATCGCGGTGCTGACCAACAACGGTGCGTTGATGGCACAGGCGCTGCCGACGCTGCTGCCGCAGCTGTTTCCTGCATTGCAGGATCGCGTGTTCTGCAGCGCGGATTTCGGCCTGCGCAAACCTGCGCCGGAGGTGTTCCTGCGCACGCTCGCAGCCCTCGGCGTGGCACCGGCGCACACGCTGTTCGTCGATGACCTGTTCGCCAACGTGCGCGGCGCGCGCGCGGCGGGCCTGCACGCGGAAACCGTGCAGGACGGACGCGGACTGGGCAAGGTTCTGAAGCGCTACGCGGTGCGGTGATCCGCAATTCTGTAGAGCCGAGCCCATGCTCGGCTGCTGTTGCCTGACATCGCGATGAGCCGAGCATGGGCTCGGCTCTACGGAGGTTCCGACCCCGACGTCAGGGCTTCAGCGTGCGGCGACGAACGCGGCAATCGCCGCGCGCAGGCGCTTGAGGCCTTCGGCCACTTCCTCGTCGGTGATGTTCAGCGACGGCACGAAGCGCAGCACGTCCGGACCGGCCTGCAGGGTCAGCAGGCCCTGCTCGGCGGCGTGGTCGAGGATCACCCCGGCCTGGCCAGCAAAGTCCTTGCTCAGCACCGCGCCCAGCATCAGGCCGCGGCCGCGCACTTCGCTGAACACCTTGAACTCGTCGTTGATGCGGGCGAAGCCATCACGCAGCGCCTTCGACTGGCGGCTGACATTGGCGGCGATTTCCGCCGAGGCCAGCTTGCGCAGCGCCACGCGGGCGACGGCCGCGGCCAACGGATTGCCACCGAAGGTGGTGCCGTGGGCACCGAACTGCATGGTCTCGGCCACCTTCGGGCCGGCCAGCATCGCACCGATCGGGAAGCCGCCACCGAGCGCCTTGGCCAGGGTCACCATGTCCGGCACCACGTCGTCCTGCCAGTGCGCGAACAGCGTACCGGTACGGCCCATGCCAGCCTGGATCTCGTCCAGCACCAGCAGTGCGTTGTGCTGGTCGCACAGCTCGCGCACGCGCTTGAGGAAACCGGACTTGGCCGGCATCACCCCGCCCTCGCCCTGGATCGGCTCCAGCATCACCGCCGCCACGTCACCGGCGGCCATCGCCGTTTCCAGCTGCACCTCATCATTGAAGTCGATGTAGCGGAAGCCCCCGGGCAGCGGCTCGTAGCCTTCCTGGTACTTCGGCTGCGCGGTGGCGGTCACCGCGCCCATGGTGCGGCCATGGAAGCTGCCACGGAAGGTGATGATCACGCGCTTGTCGGCCGGACGGCCCTGGCTGGAGGCCCACTTGCGGACCATCTTGATCGCCACTTCATTGGCTTCGGCGCCGGAGTTGCACAGGAACACACGCTCGGCGAAGCGGCTGGCCTTCACCAGTTCCTCGGCAAGGTGCAGCGGCGGCGCGCTGTAGAACACGTTGCTGGTGTGCCACAGCTTGCCGGCCTGTTCGACCAGTGCGGCGACCAGGTCCGGATCGTTGTGGCCCAGGCCGCACACGGCGATGCCGGCGGCCAGGTCGATGAACTCACGGCCCTGGCTGTCCCACACGCGGGCGCCCTGGCCTCGCTCCAGCACCACCTGGCGGGGCTTGTACACCGGCAGGTAGTAGTGCGACAGGGAGATCAGCGGATCGGTAGCGGCGGTCATGGCAGTCGGCAGGGTTCAGGAACGCCCATTCTCGCGCCGGAACCGGTGCGGCACAATGCGCGCATGCGACCGTTTTCCGCCCCCCAGCTGAACCCCGCCACCGAGACCGGCTGGCGCCGCCGATGGTTCGACATCATCTATCGCCACGACAGCCGGCCCTCGCGCAATTTCGACCTGCTGCTGGTGTACGCGATCATCGCCAGCGTGCTGGTGGTGATGTTCGACAGCGTGCAGCGTTTCCACATCGCCCACGCCGACTGGCTGTACGTGCTGGAATGGGGCTTCACCATCCTGTTCACCGCCGAATACGTGCTGCGCCTGGCGGTAGTGAAGCGACCGCTGCGCTATGCGGTGAGCATCTGGGGCATCATCGACCTGGCCTCGATCCTGCCGACCTACCTGTCGCTGTTCATTCCCGGTGCGCAGAGCCTGCTGGTGGTGCGCGCACTGCGCATCCTGCGTGTGTTCCGCATCCTCAAGCTGACCCGCTACATCGAAGAAAGCGGCGTGCTGATGCAGTCGCTGTGGCGCAGCCGGCGCAAGATCCTGCTGTTCCTGTTCACGGTGGTCACCATCACGATCATTGCCGGCACCCTGATGTACGTGATCGAGGGCCCGAACCATGGCTTCACCAGCATCCCCAGCAGCATGTACTGGGCGGTGGTGACGATGGCCACGGTCGGCTTCGGCGACATCGTGCCGCAGACCGTGCTCGGCCGCTTCGTCACCTCGGTGCTGATCCTGATCGGTTACAGCATCATCGCCGTGCCCACCGGCATCTACACCGCCGAGCTGGCCAGCACTATGCGCGATGCCGAACTGGCCGCGCGTCGCGATGCCCGTGGCTGCCCGCACTGCGGCCTGGAAGGCCACGAACCGGATGCGCGGTACTGCCGCAAGTGCGGCGGACCGTTGCCGGATACGTTCAGCCACTGACGCGGATGCCGGTCAGCGGCCGGCACTACCAATGCCTGCGACAGTAGGTCCACGCCATGCGTGGATGCAACGTGCTGCATCCACGCATGGGGTCGATCCACCGGCGCAATCCATGCCGTTGCAGGTGGTCAGCAGGTTGCTGGTGGGCAGCAGATCGTTGCAGGCCGCGACCACCCTCGACGGTATCCCTCAAAGTGCGCGGCCCCGGGGCGCCTCATCCAGTTCGTGCAGGGCTGGAGAGGCGCTGGCGTGCCGGTTACTGGCGGTTGCTCTGGAAAACGAGCGAGTTGTATTCCTGCATCAGCTTGCCGGCAGAACCACGCGGCGCCATCGAGGGCGAATCAAGCATGCGTCGTTCGAAGTCGGTGTAGGGCGTGTTGGCGCTGACGCGCTGCAGCCGCTCCTTGCCTTCACGGCGGAAGTTCTCGGCCTCGCGTTCGAAGCTGTTCCAGTCCAGCTTGCCCGGCTCCTGGTCGGCGACCTTGGCATGCGCTTCATCGGAAATGCGGTTGAAGGCATCCAGGCGTTCGCGCGCCTTGGCCTGATCGAAGTCGTCCCCGGTCATCAGCTCCACGATGGTCTTGGCTTCCAGCATCATCGCCAGACGGTAGTACTCGCGCGTGCGCCCTTCGGCCTGTTCCAGCGCTTTGAGCTGTTCGCGCTGGGCAGCGTCGTTCTGGCGCTCCAGTTCGGCGTTGAACGTTTCACTGGCAACCACGAAATCCTTGAAGGCGGTCATCAATGGCGCATGCAGCTGCTTGCCCTTGGCAAACCTGTCGTCTTCGTAGTCCTGACGCTCGTAGTAGTCGTGGGCTTCCTTGCTGATCGGCACCAGTGCCTTCAGCGCCTGCTGGTACTGACCTGCAGCGGCATCAAGATCGGCAAGCGCCGGCTTGGCGGCGATCGCTTCGGACACGGGGGCGTCGCATTGCTTCATGTCGTAATCGCTGATCTCGAACGGTCCGTACACGTTCGTCTCGCGACCGCTCGGGCCGGCGTCCACGTCCTTGATCCAGCGCGTATAGGACTGGATGCTGCCGTGCGTTTTCGAATCAAGCGCGTTGAAGCAGCCGATGTAGGCGTTGAGCTTCGCGGTCAACTGCTGCTGGGCGTCGGCCGGCGCCGCGCTGGCCTCCTGCTTTGCGGAAGAACCCGCGCCGCCGGCGGCTGTGGGCGTCTTGTCGCCACAGGCGGCCAGGATCAACGACAACGAAGCGGCCAGCGCCGCAATGGAAAGAGTACGTGACATGGGCTCACATCCCTGTTGGAAACGATTACAGCCGCGCATTCTAGCGCAGCGGGCCGAGGCTGACAGCGCCCACCCCGCTCCCGTAAACCAAGATCAATCCAGGAACAGATCCGGCAGCAACGGACGCGACGCATCCACCGCGTACCCGGAAAGATCGGTCACGCCGACTTCCGCCAGCACCTCGTCATCGATCAGGAAACGGCCATGGAAGCCGGCCGCCTCGCGCACCAGCACCGCGTGCGCAGCATCGGCCATGATCTGCGGCGTGCGGCAGCCGCCGATGTCCACACCGGGAATCATGTTGATCGCATCGGTCGCAATGACCGTGCGCGGCCACAACGCATTGACCGCCACGCCCTGCGGGCCGAACTCGGCGGCCAGGCCGAGAGTGACGAAGCTCATGCCCATCTTCGCCAGCGTGTAGCCAGTGTGCGCGCCCCACCACTTTGGATCGAGGCTCGGCGGCGGTGCGAGGGTCAGGATGTGCGGGTTCGGCGCCTGCAGCAGGTACGGCAGGCAGGCCTGTGCGCAGAGGAAACTGCCGCGCGAATTGACCTGCTGCATCAGGTCGAAGCGCTTCATCGGCGTGTCCAGGGTGCCGCGCAACCAGATGGCGCTGGCGTTGTTGACCAGGATGTCGATGCCACCGAAGGTGTCCACGGTGGCGGCAACCGCTGCCTGCACCTGGTCTTCTTCACGGATGTCGCACTTCAGCGCCAGGCCCTGGCCACCGGCTGCGGTGACGGCCTCGGCGGCACTGTGGATGGTGCCCGGCAGCTTCGGATTGGGCACCGACGACTTGGCAGCAATGGCGACGTTGGCGCCGTCGCGCGCGGCGCGCAACGCAATGGCCAGGCCGATGCCGCGCGAGGCACCGGTGATGAAAAGGGTTTTGCCCTGCAGACTGCCCACGTTCCACACTCCAGCGTATGCAATGAGCCGCTAGTATGCCGCGCCGACGCGGAGTTCACTGCACGTTGACGATACTGGCGGCCCGGTCACTGCACGAGGTCCATGCCATGCGCTGTTCCCGCCTGTTGTTGCCTGCCCTGGGCCTGGCCCTGCTCACTGCCTGCCAGGGCCGTTCGCCTGAACCCGGCAGCGCGCCGGCCAAGGATGACGCCGCCAGCGTCGACAAGGCGGCCGGTGATGGCAAGCTGCGCTGGAGCGAGGCCGTTGTCTGGGATGGTGACCTCAATGCCTGCCGCCAACGCGACAGCGCGGCCACACGCGATTGCCTGCGTGATGCGATGCGTGCCGGTGGGGCCAGTGCCGATGCAGTCACCGCCGCCGAACAGCTCTCCACCGGTGGCGAACTGGCCTACGTGACCGCCTGGCATGAACATGACGGCCTGGGCGTGGCCACCGTCGAATACCCGTTCCGCGCCAACACCAATGAAGGCACCCGCCTGGTCGATGCCGCAGGCAAGCGTATCGACGTGGATGCAGTACAGCTGGACGACACGCTGCGCGCCGATCCCGGCGTGCAGGAGGTGCTGAAGGCGAACCCGCAGGCCACGCCGTTCGCGCCGGCCCAGGCCGCCGGTACCGCAGCGCTGGATGGCGGTGGCATCCGCCTGCTGTACCGCACGCCGCTGCGCGATTGCCATGCGTGCCCGGATGTGGGGCAGCTGCAGATCGGCTATGACTTCGATGGCAAGCGCAACTTCATCGGCCAGCAGGTGGTGCCGGTGACGCCGTAGCAGGCCGCCGCGCCATTCGGCAAAGCGCATCCACGCAGGGCGCGGATCTACCGATACCCGCGCACCTGCTTGTTCAGCAGGTGCGGCGCGATCCAGCGATGCACCGGCGCAACCGGCAGCATGTACAGGCGACCGAACGCGTTGCGGGTGTGCACCACCGTCGCCACTTCCAGCGCATCGCCGTGCCACTGCAGCGCCAGCTGCACGCGCAGATGGCGGTCGTCGTCTTCCAGCACGATGGCATCTTCATCCAGCGCCTGCAGGGTGAAGATGCCAAGGCGTTGCCCAGGCTGTGGATCGACGGTCTGCTGCACCGCGCGCAGCGAGCCGAGATCCTTCATGCGCAGCAGCCGCATGCCACGGTTGCGCAGGCCCATCAGCCCGTCGAACCAGCCCGGCACCGCCGCTGCCATATCGCGGTAGGCCTGCAGCGCCGAACGCCCGTTGCGCGGCGCCGCCTCTTGGCAGGCGTGGACGAAATCGGCACCCGGCAGTTGCGAACGCAGCACACTGCCTTCGCTCAGCAGCGTGCTCACGGCTTGGGTCCCTGCCCTTCGTTGTCTTCCCAATGCAGGATGCGGCGGGTGACGAAGCGGTAGACCGGCTTGCCGGTGGCGAACCATAGGTCGCGCACCCACGACGTGCGCTTGAGCACGCGCTTCTCCACCGGTGTCAGCGACGCGCGGCAGTACATGCGCTTGTGCTTGAGCAGGTGGCGCAGGTCTTCGCGCGCCAGCAAGCGCATCCAGCGCGAGCGCGGGTCGCCGATCACCGCCAGCTGGAAGTCGATCAGCGCCGGGCGGCCGTCCTCGGTCACCAGCCAGTTGGCTTCCTTGGCCAGGTCGTTGTGGGCCACACCGCGTCGATGCAGCTGTTGCAGCAGGCGACGCGCGGCGCGGAACCAGGCCACATCACCGCGCGGCGGGCGCTGGTACATCGCATCGCCGGCCATGAAGCTCCTGTCGAGATGGCGGCCATTCCAGTCCAGCAGTTGCGGCACGTCGGCCATGCCGTGGATGTGCTTCAGCGCACGCGCTTCGCGCCGCGCCAGCCACCACGCAGGCAGCCGCAGCCACAGCGGCGTGGCGCCCAGATCACGGCGCACGAAGGGGCCTTCCGGCTCCTGCACGAGGAGGATCCGGCCAAAGCTGTCGGCCTTCAGTGCATGCGTTGGCGCGTTGTTGGATACAGGCATGGCGACATTCTAGGCGATGGCGATGGTTGCAAACGGTCACCAAGCGGCTGGGAACCAGTCACCTTCACGCCTCTATAATCGGGAAATGGACTCTTCATGGATCGACGCCACCCTCGCGTGGATTGCCGCTCATCCCGTGTTGGCGGGTGCGGTCATCTTTCTGATCGCCTTCTGCGATGCGGTCATCATTCTTGGCGCCATCGTGCCAGCGCTGCCGTTGCTGTTCGCCGTCGGCGTGTTCATCGGCCTGGGCCAGATCTCCGGGCCGTATGCAGTTGCGGCTGCGGCGCTGGGTGCGTTCGCCGGTGATGGCATCAGCTACTGGATAGGGCGGCGCTGGGGCGACCGCCTGCGCGGCGTCTGGCCGTTCAGCCGCTACCCGCAGCTGCTCGACCGGGGCGAGAACCTGTTCCGCCGCAATGCGTTCAAGAGCATCCTGATCGCCCGCTATGTCGGTGCCATCCGCCCATTCGTGCCCGCCATCGCCGGCATGATGAAGATGCCTGCCAGCCGTTACGTGCAGGCCAGTGGCATCGCCAGCATCTCCTGGGCCGTGCTGTTCCTGGCCCCGGGCTGGATCCTCGGCGAAGCCTATGACGCCGTCGCTGCGGTTGCCGGCCGGCTGGTCGTGGTGGCCGGCCTGCTGGCGGTGATCCTCAGCCTGGTCTGGGCCATCGTGCTGTACGGCTATCGCTGGTCGGCCGCGCGCATGGACAACTGGCTGGCCCGCCTGCTCGACTGGTCCAACCGGCACCCGACACTGGGCCGCTACACCGTCGGCGTACTCGACCCCAAGCGCCGCGAATCGGTGCCGCTGGCGATGCTGGCGCTGATGCTGCTGCTGTTGGGCTGGGGCTGGTTCGCCCTGTTGACCGTGGTAGTCGCCCACGGCGAGCCCCTGGCGGTGGATCTGCTGGTGCACCAGGCGATGCTGGCCCTGCGCAATCCGCTGGCCGACTACCCGATGGCCGCCCTGGCCTCGTTGGGCGCATGGCAGGTGCTGCTGCCGGCAACCGCTGCGGCAATGGGCTACCTGGTCTGGCGCCGGCGCTGGATGGCGGCCGCCCATTGGCTGGCCGCATTGGCCTTCGGCCTGGCCCTGACCAAACTGCTCGGCGCCACCGTCGACGTGGTGCGCCCGATCGATGCCAGCAGCGGCTTCGGCTTCCCGTCGGTGTCAGTGACCATGGCCACCATCACCTTCGGCTTCTTCGCGGTGCTGATCGCCCGCGAAATGCCCGGCCGCACCCGCGTCTGGCCGTACCTGGTATCGGGCATCGTGGTCAGCCTGATCGGCTTCTCGCGCTTGTACCTGGGCGCGCACTGGCTGAGCGACGTCATCGGCGGCATGTTGTTCGGCACGTTCTGGCTGCTGGTGCTGGGCATCGCCTATCGCCGCCGCTTCAACCGCTCGTTCTGGGTGAAGCCGGTGGCATGGCTGTTCTACGGCGTCTTCGCGGTGGCGGCGATGTGGTACGCACCGCGCAACATCGCCATCAAGCTGGAACGCTTCGAGCCGACCTTGCCGGCACCGCTGGCGATGGACGCGCAGGCCTGGTGGCAGCACGACTGGGCGAAGCTGCCGGCGCGTCGCAACGAGTTCGACGATGACCAGCGCTGGCCGCTGGATGTGCAGGTGGCCGGTCCGTTGGCGCAGCTGCAGGCGCAGCTGGAAGCGCGCGGCTGGCAGGTGCAGGCGCAGGCCGGCTGGCAGGAAGCGCTGCTGATGCTGGACAAGAACACCGGCGCCGATGAACTGCCGGTGCTGCCGGCGACCTTGGATACGCGCGTCGAAGCGCTGCTGATGGTGCGCCAGGGCGCACAGGCCGATGAGCGCTACGTACTGCGCCTGTGGCAGGCGCCAGCGCAGCTGCAACCGGGCGACACCCCGTTGTGGCTGGGCAGCGCGCAGACCCTGCGCTACGAGCGTCACTTCCAGTGGATCGGCATGTGGCACCCGGTGCGCGGGATCGATCCGGCGTTGAACGCGGTGAAGGAAGCGGTGCAGACGCTGCCTCAGCAGGAAGCCGTGCACCCGGAGACCGGGCTGCCGGTACTGCGGTTGAAGACCACCGCGCCCTGATGGATCCGCCGGGCATGGCCCGGCGCTACCGCCTCTGTCCTGGTAGTCGCCAACCTTGGTTGGCGCTTTCGGGCAAAGGCTGCCAACCAAGGTTGGCATCTACCGGTTCTGCTCCGCTCTGGTAGTCGCCAACCTTGGTTGGCGCTTGCGGGCAAAGGCTGCCAACCAAGGTTGGCCTCTACCGCCGCCGGGCCATGTCCGGCGAGCGCTGCGGCCGCTTTCTTACGGCATCCAGCCCAGCAGCTGCTGCAGGCGCTGGTGCGGGTCGTCCAGCTGCAGCAGCTGCAGGCGCTGCTGTTCGCTCAGCGGCAGCAGCTCGGCCAGCCGCCAGCTGACCCAGCTGGCCTGGTCCATCAATGCTGGCGTGGCCGGTGCGAACGCCGTCCCCGCCTGCTCGATGATGTGGTCCAGTACCGTCGCCAGCAGCGCATGCTGCGGACGCAGTTCGTCATCGGGATCCTCATCGCACCAGCGCACATCGGCAACCACCAGCCCGTTGTCGCGCACGCGCGTGCGCTCAACATGGAAACGGCGGGTGCCGCGCAATCGCAGCTGCAGTACGCCGTCGGCGCCGACATCGAAATCCTCGATCTTCACCTGCACGCCGAAGGCGGCCGGCGTTGCCGGCGCACCCACCTCGTGCCCTTCCAGGATCAGGCAGACACCGAAACCTTCGCCGCTGCGGCCGGTTTCGCGGACCAGATCCAGGTAGCGTGGCTCGAACACACGCAGGCCGATCGCCGCTCCCGGAAGCAGCGTCGTATGCAGCGGGAACAGCGGAAGCGAACCCTCGCCGCTCATCGTGCCTGCAGTCCTGCCAGGAAGCGGCGCGGCGCACCGTCGAAGCCGCCGTTGGACATGAACACCACATGGTCGCCGCTGCGCACGTCGGACTGCAGCTGCGCCAACAGCGCATCGGTGTCGGCCACCGCGTGAGCCTCACCGCGCACCGCGGCGATCACTGCGGCCGCATCCCAGGCCAGCTCCGGGCGGTGCAGGAACACCACCTCATCGGCGAGTGCCAACGACGGTGCCAGCGCCTGGGCGTGGGCGCCCAACCGCATCGAATTGCTGCGCGGTTCCATCGCCACCACGATGCGCGCATCACCGACCCTGGCACGCAGGCCTTCGAGGGTGGTCGCAATCGCGGTCGGGTGATGGGCGAAGTCGTCGTAGACGGTGATGCCATCGTGGTTGCCGATCACTTCCATGCGCCGCTTGACGCTGCGGAAGCGCGCCAGCGCCGGGATCACCTCGGCCGGCGCGACACCCACGGCGTGTGCAGCGGCCAGTGCAGCCAGGCCATTGAGCACGTTGTGGCGGCCCAGCAGCGACCAGTGCACATCGCCCAGTGCCTGCCCGCGATGATGGACGCGGAACGCGCTGCCATCGGCGGCCAGCAGCTCGGCGTGCCATTCCAGCGACGGATCGAAACCGAAACGTTCGACCGGGGTCCAGCAGCCCATCGCCAGCACTTCAGCCAGATGCGCGTCTTCGCCGTTGACGATCAGGCGGCCGCGCGCCGGCACGGTACGCACCAGGTGGTGGAACTGGCGCTGGATCGCCGCCACGTCGGGGAAGATGTCGGCGTGGTCGTACTCAAGGTTGTTGAGGATCGCCACCAGCGGCCGGTAGTGCACGAACTTGCTGCGCTTGTCGAAGAACGCGGTGTCGTACTCATCGGCTTCGACGACGAACTCGCGGCCCTGGCCCAACCGGGCGGACACGCCGAAGTCCTCGGCGACGCCGCCGATCAGGAAGCCGGGGGAGCGACCGGCGTTCTCCAGCAGCCAGGTCAGGATGGTGGTGGTGGTGGTCTTGCCATGGGTGCCGGCCACGGCCAGGGTGTCGCGGCCCGGCAGGACCTGCTCGGACAGCCACTGGGCGCCGGAAATGTAGCGCTGGCCGGCATCCAGGACGGCTTCCACCGCCGGGTTGCCGCGCGACAGCGCGTTGCCGATCACCACCTGCGCGGTGCCTTCCGGCACGCTGTCGGCGCGGTAGCCCTGGTCCAGGGTGATGCCCAGCTGCTCGAGCTGGGTCGACATCGGCGGATAGATGGCCTGGTCGCTGCCGCTGACCGTGTGGCCCAGTTCCCGCGCCAGGGCGGCCACGCCACCCATGAAGGTGCCGGCGATTGCAAGGATATGTACGCTGCTCATGACCGGGGATTGTGACCGATCACGGCTGTATAGGGCCATTGTCGGCAACAGGGTAAGAGAACCCCTACAGTCACTGTGAGAAAACTCCAATCGCATGTCAGGGAATTCCCGATAGCGATGTTCTGTGAACCCGGACACAATTCAGGATGCCAGCCGCAGTACCCGAACCGGTCCTACTCCCCAAGAGGCCATCCCCAAGGGAGCTCATGCTGTGGGGGCCCTGAGCAAGCCCTTTGCTGGCACCTATGAAATGAAACAGGCCTGATCCTCGCGGATCAGGCCTGTTTTTTTGCGCCTGCGGCAGCCGGCATCGACCGCCCGAACGGCTCAGCGCTTGATCGCCGCCAGGATGCGGGCTTCGATCTCGTCCAGTTCGCCGACGCCATCGACGCGGGCCAGGGTGCCACGGCCAGCGTAGAAGTCGACCACCGGAGCGGTCTGCTCGGTGTAGACCTGCAGGCGCTTGCGCACCGATTCCGGATTGTCGTCGGCGCGGCCCTGTTCCTGCGCACGGCCAGCGATACGCTCGACCAGCAGTTCGGTGGCCACATCCAGCTGCACCACGGCATCCAGCGGCTGGCCGATCTCGGCCAGCATGCCGTCCAGCGCGTTGGCCTGGGCCACATTGCGCGGATAGCCGTCAAGGATGAAGCCCTTGGCGACATCGGCCTGGGCCAGGCGCGACTTCAGCATGCCCAGCAGGATCTCATCGGACACCAGGTTGCCGGCATCCATCACCGACTTGGCCTGCTTGCCCAGCTCGGAGCCGGCGGCGATTTCCGCGCGCAGCATGTCGCCGGTGGAAATGTGGGCGATCTCGAGCTTTTCCTTCAGGCGCGTCGCCTGTGTCCCCTTGCCCGAACCGGGCGGTCCCAACAGAACCAATCGCATTGACCTGACTCCAACGTGTTGAAAATAAAGAAGGTTCGCGTCCCGGACGGTCCGGTATCGCTGCACCGCAATAGCGCCACTTTAGCGCATCCGGGTAATGTCCCTGCAATGTCCCCTCCCCTGAGCAGGTAGAAGCATGCGCAATGGCACCCTCCTTTACGCCCAGTCCGGCGGCGTCACCGCCGTCATCAACGCCACTGCCGCGGCGGTGATCGAACAGGCCCGCGCCAAGGGAATCAAGGTCCTGGCCGCGCGCAACGGTATTCTCGGCGCCCTGCGCGAGGAGCTGATCGACACCAGCAAGGAGAGTGCTGCGGCCATCCGCGCCCTGGCCCACACCCCCGGCGGCGCATTCGGCTCGTGCCGGGTCAAGCTGAAATCGCTGGAGGCCGACCGTGCCCGTTACGACCGCCTGCTGGAGGTCCTGCGCGCCCACGACGTGCGCTGGTTCCTCTACAACGGCGGCAACGACTCGGCAGATACCGCACTGAAGGTGTCGCAGCTGGCGAAAAGCTCCGGCTACGACCTGACCTGCATCGGCGTGCCCAAGACCATCGACAACGATCTGGCGGTGACCGACACCTGCCCCGGCTTCGGCTCGGCGGCCAAGTACACGGCCGTGTCCGTGCGCGAAGCGGCGTTGGACGTGGCGGCCATGGCCGAGACCTCCACCCGCGTCTTCATCTACGAGGCGATGGGCCGCCACGCCGGCTGGCTGGCCGCGGCCGCCGGCCTGGCCGGCACCGGCGAGGACGATGCCCCGCACATCATCCTGCTGCCCGAGCGCGCCTATGACGAGGCCGCGTTCCTGGCCAAGGTCAAGGCTGTGGTCGCACGCGTGGGCTACTGCGTGGTGGTGGCGTCGGAAGGCATCGCCACCGCCGATGGCCGCTTCGTCGCCGACGCCGGCGGTGGCAAGGACTCCTTCGGTCATTCGCAGCTGGGCGGCGTGGCCGCGCACCTGGCCGGTCGGGTCAAGGACCAGCTGGGGCTGAAGGTGCACTGGGCCCTGCCCGACTACCTGCAGCGATCGGCCCGCCACCTAGCCAGCAGGACCGACTGGGAACAGGCCCAGGCGGTGGGCAAGGCCGCCGTGCAGCTGGCGCTGAAGGGCCAGAACGGGGTGATGCCGGTGATCGTGCGCAGCAGCGATGCGCCGTATCGCTGGAAGATCGAAGCCGCACCGCTGTCGAAGATCGCCAACCATGAGAAGAAGATGCCGGCCAGCTTCATCCGCCGCGATGGATTCGGCATCACGGCCAAGGCGCGTGCCTACCTGCAGCCGTTGATCAAGGGCGAAGCACCGTTGCCCTACGGTAGCGATGGCCTGCCGAAGTACGTGACGCTGAAGAACGTCGCGGTGAAGCAGAAGCTGCCAGCGTTCGAAGGCTGACCCACAAAGGGATTGATCACGGGGTTGCCGGTCAGCGGCCGGCAACCCCCGGGTCTCCCGTCCCGTAGATGCACGTCATGCGTGGATGCAAGGCCTCAGTTGCAGGCCTTGCCTTCCATCTGCAGCTGCGCGGCGAACATCGTCACCTGCGGGATCTTGCCGGCGGCGGCCTGCTTCTTGGCTTCTTCCAGATAGATGCGCGACTGGCCCTGCCCATCCAGCGCCTGCGCGTTGTTCACCGGCAGACGCCACACGCGCACCACCGCCTGCTGCGCGGGGCACGCCGCATTCGGCACACGGATCACGTCATTGAGCTTCCAGCCCTTGTCGGCGCTCGGCTGTGCCTTGGCGTAGTCGACAAAGCGGGCGCGCGGCTGGCACTGCTCGCTGGTGCGCACCGCCGAGAAACGATAGGGCTCTGCGGCCTGGCCGGTGAACGCGCCTTCCAGGCGCGCACAGGCTTCGGGAATCTGCCGCAGCGTATGCACTGCACCGACCGCCTGCGGTGCACCGACAGCGCGCTGCAGTTCGGGTGCTTCCGCCGCGAAGGCAGGCAGGGCCGGGGCCAGGACGGCAAGCATCAACAGGGACAGGCGCATGGGGATTCTCCGACAGGACTGCGCGCAGGCTTGCAGAGGTTGGCTTAACGGGGTGCAAAGGTGGTGATGGAGACGACGGATATGGCGTCGGTGCAGCAACCGCTGCGCTCGCCGGGCACGGCCCGGCGCTACCATCCGGGCGCGGGTGCACGCATACTGCGGACACCAGGGAATGCTGAACACCGCCATACGTCGGACGACCACCAAGGTCGGTACGGGTTGGTTCCAGGCTGCAGCCCGTCGTCCCCCTCGTGGTGCAGTTCATCGCCACTGGATGCTTGTCCATCCATTCTGCGGAGGGGTCTAATGCTGGAACGTCACGGGCTGTCATTGGCGCTGGGCTGCGCCATTCTCGCGATCCTGTACGGAATCGTCTCGGCGCGCTGGATCCTGCGCCAACCCACCGGCAATGAACGCATGGTCGCCATCGCCACGGCCATCCAGGAAGGCGCGCGCGCCTACCTCAACCGCCAGTACCTGACCATCGGCATCGCCGGCGTGGTGCTGTTCGTGCTGGTCGGCATCTTCCTGAGCTGGTACACCGCGATCGGCTTCGCGGTCGGTGCGGTGCTGTCCGGTGCAGCGGGCTACATCGGCATGAACGTGTCGGTGCGCGCCAACGTACGCACCGCAGAGGCCGCGCGCCGCGGCATCAGTGCGGCGATGGACGTTGCGTTCCGCGGCGGTGCGATCACCGGCATGCTGGTGGTCGGCCTGGGCCTGCTCGGCGTGGCGGGTTACTACGCGCTGCTGCTGCGCATGGGCCTGCCGATGGAACAGGCGCTGCATGCGCTGGTCGGCCTCGCCTTCGGCTCATCGCTGATCTCGATCTTCGCGCGCCTGGGCGGCGGCATCTTCACCAAGGGCGCCGATGTCGGTGCCGATCTGGTCGGCAAGGTCGAAGCGGGCATTCCCGAAGACGACCCGCGCAATCCGGCGGTGATTGCCGACAATGTCGGTGACAACGTGGGCGACTGCGCCGGCATGGCCGCCGATCTGTTTGAAACCTACGCGGTCACCGTGATCGCCACCATGCTGCTGGGCAGCCTGATGCTGGCCGAGGCCGGTGCCAATGCGGTGCTGTATCCGCTGGTGCTGGGCGGTGTTTCGATCATCGCTTCGATCATCGGCGCGCTGTTTGTGAAGGTGAAGCCCGGCGGCTCGATCATGGGCGCGCTGTACAAGGGCGTGATCGTCTCCGGCGTGCTGGCCGCGATCGCGTTCTATCCGATCACCACCGGACTGATGGCCGACAACGTGCATGGCCCTCTCGCCCTCTACGGCTGTGCATTGATCGGCCTGGTGCTGACCGGACTGATCGTGTGGATCACCGAGTACTACACCGGTACCCAGTACAAGCCGGTGCAGCACGTGGCGCAGGCCTCGACCACCGGCCACGGCACCAACATCATCGCCGGCCTCGGCATCTCGATGAAGTCCACTGCGCTGCCGGTGATCGCCGTGTGCGCGGCGATCTGGGGCGCGCACGCGCTCGCCGGGTTGTACGGCATTGCCATCGCCGCCACTGCCATGCTGTCGATGGCGGGCATGATCGTCGCGCTCGATGCCTACGGGCCGATCACCGACAATGCCGGTGGCATCGCCGAGATGGCCGAACTGCCCTCGGAGATCCGCGACATCACCGATCCGCTGGATGCGGTGGGCAACACCACCAAGGCGGTGACGAAGGGCTATGCCATCGGTTCGGCGGCACTGGCCGCGCTGGTGTTGTTCGCCGACTACACGCACAACCTGCAGGCGGCCAATCCCGGCCAGGAGTTCCGCTTCGACCTCAGCGACCACACGGTGATCATCGGCTTGCTGATCGGTGGCCTGATTCCCTACCTGTTCGGCGCGATGGCGATGGAAGCGGTCGGTCGCGCGGCCGGCGCGGTGGTGGAGGAAGTGCGGCGGCAGTTCCGCGAGATCCCCGGCATCATGCAGGGCACCGCCAAGCCGCAGTACGACCGCGCAGTGGACATGCTGACCCGCTCGGCGATCCGCGAAATGATCGTGCCGTCGCTGCTGCCGGTAGCGGTGCCGGTGGTGGTCGGCCTGCTGCTGGGGCCACGCGCGCTGGGCGGACTGCTGATCGGCACGATCGTCACTGGCCTGTTCGTGGCCATTTCGATGACCACCGGCGGCGGCGCCTGGGACAACGCCAAGAAGTACATCGAGGATGGTCACTTCGGCGGCAAGGGCAGTGAGGCACACAAGGCGGCGGTGACCGGCGACACCGTGGGTGATCCGTACAAGGACACCGCCGGCCCGGCGATCAATCCGCTGATCAAGATCATCAACATCGTGGCGTTGCTGCTGGTGCCATTGCTGTAGATCCACGCCATGCGTGGATAACGGCGCCACTGGGGTCAGAGCCCTTTCCTGCGGAAAGGGATCCGACCCCGATGCCGTTCAGCGGCGTTCGGGTAGATCCACGCCATGCGTGGATGGCAGCCCCCGATGCCGTTCAGCGCCCGCGCAGGAAGAACGACACCGGCACCATCACGTCCACCGGGTCGCCGGCCACGTCGGCCGGCGGCACCGGTACCGGGCTGGCGCGCTGCACGGTATCCAGCGTCTCCTGGTCGAGCAGTGCGAAGCCGCTGCTGCGGCCCAGCCGCACGCCGGAAACTGTCCCATCACGGGCCACCGCGAAACGCACATGGACCACCCCCTGCTGGCGCAGCCGTTCGGCCTGGCGCGGATAGCGCCGATGCTTCTGCAGGTGCCCGAGCAGGCGCCCTTCCCAGCTTGCCTCCGCATGGCTGCGTTCACCGGCCGTGGTCTGCGGTGCGGTGTAGCGTGCGGCGGCATCGGCGGCGACCTGCGGCGGTGCATTGGTCTGGGCGACATTGGCCTCGGCGGTATCCGGCGAAGGCATCGGCGAAGGCGTGCGCGGCGGCGGCAGCTCACCCTGTGGTTGCACGGGCGCCTTCGGTTGCTCACGCAGCGCCGGCTTCGGCGCCTGCCGCTGCTGTTGCTGCTGCAGTGGCCCGCTGGCGACCTCGCGGGGTGGCACCGGCGGCGACTGTGCCATCGGTGCCAGTTCCAGCATCAGCGCTGCGGGCGGTGCAGTGGCCGCCAGCGCCCGCGCACGTGCCGCCCACCAGCAGGCCGTGCCGATCAGCAGCGCATGTACCAGCAGCACGATCGCCAGGCTGGTCGCCCAGCGTCGCAGTCCTTTCATCGCGCACCCTGCTCCAGGCCAACCAGCGCCACCTTCAGATAGCCCGCGGCACGCAGCGCATCCAACGTCGCCATCAGTTCGCCGTAGGGCACGCGGGTATCGGCACGCAGGAACAGGCGCTGCGCGGTGTCACCGTGGGTTGCCGTCTGCAGTGCCGCGGCCAGCCCATCACGCGCTACCGCCTGCTCGCCGACGCGCAGTGACAGATCGGCCTGCACGGTCACGTACACCGGCGCCTGTTCCGACGGCGTGGCACTGGCACTGCTGGCCGGCAGCTGCACCGGCACCGACACGGTCGCCAGCGGCGCTGCCACCATGAAAATGATCAACAGCACCAGCATCACGTCAATGAACGGCGTGACGTTGATCTCGTGGGCTTCTTCCGGTGTGTCGTCGCGGTCGGACGCGGTCCTGATCGCCATCGTCGCGCCTCAGTGCACCGCGCGCAGCGACGTGGCTGCGGTGCGCGGCGCGGCGCGGTCGAGATCACGCGAGACCAGTTGCTGCACCGCCGCCGACAGATCGCCGAGCAGGCCGCGCAGGCCGGCCAGCACGCGGCTGAAGTGGTTGTAGACCAGTACTGCGGGAATCGCCGCGACCAGGCCGAGCGCGGTTGCCAGCAGCGCCTCGGCGATGCCCGGCGCAACCACCGCCAGATTGGTGGTGTTGCTGTGGGCGATGCCGATGAAACTGTTCATGATGCCCCACACCGTGCCGAACAGACCGACGAAGGGCGCCACCGCACCGATGCTGGCGAGTACGCCGATGCCGCGCCGCTGCACGCGCGCGGCTTCCAGTTCGATGCGGTCCAGACGTGAGGCAACGCGCTCCCTGATGCCGTCGCGGCCGTCCAGATCCCGCGACAGGTGCAGTTCGGTGCGTGCGGCGTCCAGCATTGCCAGCGCGGTGCCCTGTTGCATGCAGGCATCCGCGTGTTCGTTGGGCAGGCTCGCTGCCTGCAGCAGCAGCGCGCGCGCCGCGCGCAGCTGCCGCGCCTGCCGGGCCAACTCCCAGCCCTTGGCCAACAACACGGTCCAGGTAGCCAGCGAGGCCACTGCCAGGGCGATCATCACCCCTTTCACCACCACGTCGGCGGCCAGGTACATGCCCCACGGAGTCAGTGCAGGGGCGGCCACGGGGGCCAGGTCAGCAGGCAGCATCGTCTCGGGTTCCATCAGAATCAGGGGACGCGGCACGGCGACGGGCCGTGCGCGGATCATGGGCGTCGTCCACTTCCACCAGTGGCGTGGGCTCCACTCGGGGTGCTGGTCGACTTAGCACATAGCCGGCGCTGACCGCGAAGAACAGGCCCACGCCCAGCAGCAGGCGCCAGGACGGGTGTGCGCCCCAGCAGAACATCGCGAACCCCACCGCCATGCCGGCGCTGGCGAACGCTTTGCCCTTGCGCGACACCGCGCCCTGCTCACGCCACAACCGCAACGACGGGCCGTAGCGCGGATGCGCCAGCAGGCGCTGCTCGAACTTCGGCGAGCTGCGCGCGAAGCACCCCACCGCCAGGATCAGGAAAATGGTGGTCGGCATTACCGGCAGCAACGCACCGATCACGCCGAGGCCGACCATCACCCAGCCCAGCGCGAACCAGAGCCAGCGCATCAACCCTGCGCCTGCGCGCGGTCGGCGTTCATCAGGCGAATTCCACTTCGACGTGGCCGTGCACGCTGCGGAACGCAGCATCGGCCGCATCGATCACCTGCTGCTCCTGCTCGGCACTCAGCGGTACCGCGTCCAGCGCCGCGGTGAACGCACGCCAGTGGCGGGCGGCACCATCCGGATGCGCGGCCAGGTGGCGGGCACCGAAGTCGCGGTCCAGGCCGAGCCTGGCCGCCATTTTGTACAGCACGGTGCCGCCCAGGTTGGAGCCTTCGGCCACGTACAGCCAGCCCAGCGCTGCGGGCAGCGCCAGGTGCAACGGCAATGCGGGGATGTCGGCGCCCGGCAGGGTCTGTTCAAGGTCCTGCAGGTCGCGTGCGACCTGTGTCAGCCGGCGGCGTTCACCGAGATCAGGCAGCAGTGCGTCCAGCGCGGGGTTGCCATACAGCGCATCGATGCTGCGGTGAAAGCGGTACTGCACGCGCAGGAAGCGGGCGAAGTTGCGGCGGTCGGCGAATATGTCGCCGGCCATGATGCGCTTGTCCAGCGCGCCGTGGCTGTCGCGGGTGGCGGCCTTGAGCCGCACGCTGCGGCTGTCTTCGGGAGCGATGTGTGCGTTCATGGGGGAATGCCAGGAGGGTCGTCGTGCTGTAGACGTCTGCTGCGGGGCTTTCCCCAAGCCCGTGTGCGCCGATAATGGGCCATTCCCTTCTTCCACCCGGAACCGACGATGATCACCACCGAACCGCGCATGACCAACCTGTTCCTGCAGCTGGGCCTGGATGCCAGCGCCGAGGGCATCGCCCGTTTCATCCGCGAGCACCAGCTGGCCACCGACGTTGAAGTGGTCGAGGCGACCTACTGGAACGATGCCCAGCGCCAGTTCCTGAGCGAATCGCTGCAGGCCGATGCGGCGTGGACCACTGTGGTCGACGAACTGAACGAAGCGCTGCACGAAGAGGCGGTGAAGGCAGCGACCGGGCTGTAAGCATTCGCCGGGCATGGCCCGGCGCTACCGTTTCATCTGCGCGATCCGCCGGGCATGGCCCGGCGCTACCGTTTCATCTGCGCGATTCGCCGGGCATGGCCCGGCGCTACCGTTTCATCTGCGCGATTCGCCGGGCATGGCCCGGCGCTACCGTTTCATCTGCGCGATCCGCCGGGCATGGCCCGGCGCTACCGGTTGTTCGGTAGATCCACGCCATGCGTGGATGGCCGACCCCGCCGATCAGTACTTCCAGGTCAACGCCAGGCGCGCGGTGCGGCCTGGTGCCGGCATCACGCCCAGGGCCAGCGGGTCCAGGTAGTAGCGGTCGGTGAGGTTGTCCACGCCCGCTTCCACCGACAACTGGTCGTTGAAGCTCCAGCTGCCGAACAGGTCGACCAGGGTGGTCGGCCGATACAGCTGCTGGATCGCCGACAGACCTACGTTCCAGTCCTTGTCCAGCTTGCTGATCGGGCCGGCATTGTGGACCACGCGGGTTCCAAACGTCAGCCGCTCGTCGAACAGGCGCGAGCCCAGGGTCAGGTTGACCATGTAGCGCGGCGGGTTCTGCGTGTTGGTGTACGAACCCTCGAAGCCACCGTCCACACAGTTGGGCGTATTGGCCAGCTCGTCATTCTTGCGCTGTGCGCCGTAGGCACGACGCTCGGCGGCGATGTCCGGCGCGCAGGTCTTGGCCTTGAAGTAGTAGTGCGCGGACAGATCGGCGAACGCCTTGCCGCTGTCATAGCTGGACTGGAACTCCATGCCCGAGACCTTGAACTGGTCGACGTTGCGGATCAGGCCGGCCGACAGCGTGCGGTAGTCACGGGTGATCAGGTCGTCGATGCGGGTATCGAAGTACGCCAGCTTCAGCGCCAGGCGGTCGCCGGCAGTGAACAGGTCGTAGCGGATGGTGCTGGCGCCGATTTCCCAGCTGCGCGCACGCTCCGGCTTCAACTCGCCCACCGGCTTGGCGGCGGTGAACAGGCCCAGCGTGGTCTCGAACAGGCTCGGCAGCTTGGTGCCTTCGGCATACTTCACATAGACCATGGTGTCTTCGCTGAAGCGGTAGGCCACGCTGGCGGTCGGCGAGAACGCGGTGTCGCGACGGCGGATCGGCTGCGACCAGGTCCAGCTGACCGGCACTTCCAGATCCTGCGCCTTGCCGGCATCGTAGAAGTTCCAGCCAGCGATGTCGCCGACCGTGCCCTTCTTGTACGGCGAGGCCAGCAGCGATTCCTGGGTGAAATTGCCGTTCGCATCCGGATACCAGTTCAGCAGCGCGATGCGCTTTGCGCGCCATGACGGCAGCTTGGGGTTGCCGTTGAGCAACTCGGTGTAGCGGTACTGGCCCTGCACCTCGTACGCATCGGGCGTGGCCAGGCGGTTGCGGTCATGCACATCCACCCGGTTCCATCGACCACCGGCCAACAGCTCCCAGTGTTCGTCGGGCTGCCACTTCAGCGACGCCACGGCACTGTATTCCTTGCGCTCGGCATTGCGCAGGAAACGGTTGTTGACCAGATCGTCGTGCATGACCGGTCCCGAGCTACCCGGGGCGATGTCTTCGTCACTGTAGGACAGGCCGTAGTCGAGCGTGAATGCACCGGCGCGGGTATCGAACGTCGAAGTGTTGCTGGCATCCAGGCCGAAGCGCTTCTGCCGCAATGGATTGCGATAGGCATCTTTGTAGCCGGGGTCACCACTGAAGCTCGGCGCGTCGTACCACTCGGTGCGGCGGTCGAAGTACCACGGGGTGATGCCGGTCAGGCTGTTGTACATCACGCTGTCGGTGTCGGTGTACGAAGCGTTCACGCGCAGATCGATCAGGTCGCTGTCCGGGTTGAAGCGGTAGCGCAGGCTGTAACTGTCCATGTCGACATGGCCCGGATCCCACTGCGGGATGCGGTCACGGTCGACGCGGATGATCTGCGAGGCCATGATCTCGCCGGCGGTGCCTTCGTAGCGGCGATAGCCGGCTTCCAGCGTCTGCGCGTCGTCGATGCGCCAGGTGCCCTTGAGCAGCGCCGACTTCGAGCGTGCAGACGTATTAAATACCTCGGTACGCGGCGGATTCAGCGGCGCCAGCGTGCGCCGGGTCTGCGGGAAGTCGTCGTAGCCATGCTTGCCGGAGAAGTAGTTGCCGTTGTCGCGGTACGCGTAGGCAGCGACCAGATCGAAACGGTCCCAGTGACCTGCCGCAGCCACGTTGAAGAACTGGCTGCCGGTGGCGTTGCGATCGGTACGCGGCGTGGCACTGTAGGCCGGCAGGTTGTTGGCACTGGCGTTGGCCAGGCCGCCACGCACGCGCACGCCGACGTCGCGGCCCTCGCGCAGCACGTCGCCGATTTTCAGCGTCTCCATTTCGACCACGCCACCGATGCCACCGGAGGCATTGGCCTGCAGGCTCGGGCCCTTGGTGATGGTCAGGCTGGAGATCAGGTCCGGGTCGAGATAGGTGCGCTGCGACTGCCCGGCATAGCCCCGATAGGTGTCCATGCTGGACTGGCCGCCGTCGATGATCACCGGTACGCGGCCTTGGCCCTGGATGCCGCGGATGTTGACGTCGAAGCCGTTGCCCACGCGCGGGTCTCCCGCAGTGACGCCGGCCACACCCTTGACGATGTCGCCGTTGGAGGTGCCGCGGAAGCGCTCCAGGTGCGTGCGGTTGAGCGTGGTGGTGGAACCGACACTGCGATAGCTGTCGAGCAGGCGCGCTTCATCACTGGTGGCGCCACTGTCGACAACGTCGCCGGCCACGCTCAGCGTGTCGGTGACGATGACACCGCTGCCGGCCTGCACTGGCGGTGCCGCTTCCAGGGTGACCGCATCGGCGCTGACCCTGCGCGTTGCCACGCCCGTGCCCTGCAGCAGGTGCTGCAGCGCCTCGCTGGCCGACAGGCTGCCACTGACCGCGCGCGAGGTTGCACCCTGCGCCAGCGATGCGGGATACACCACCTGCACGCCGGACTGGCGCATGTAGCTGCGCAACGCTTCGTCCAGGGGCTGCGCCGGGATGTCGAAGCGCTGCACGGCAGCGTGGTCGCCGCTGGCGCTCTGCGCCAGTACGGAGGGTGCGGCACTGGCAAGACCGGCAGCCAGCAATGCGATGCACAGTCGGGACGGGCGCAGCATGCGGCGCGGGCGGTGGGAGTCGAACATGGGGGAACCTGTCAGGTAATCGGTGCCGCGAATGCGGCGTCATCCACGGCGGACGTGGACACGGCGACGTACGTGGCGGCGGCGGGTACGTTCGCGGGGTAAGACGGATGGGCGCGCGGCAACCCCAAGAGGGATTTGCGGTCGCAGTGGGTGCCGACCGTTGGTCGGCTGGTTGCAGCGGTGGGTGCCGACCGTTGGTCGGCTGGTCGCAGCGGTGGGTGCCGACCGTTGGTCGGCACACTGGGATGATTCGCGATGATCATCCACGCATGGCGTGGATCTACTGAACGATGGCGACGCCGAACGGAAGACGGGTGACCTGCAGCCCTGCAGTTGCGGCCAGCGCGTCCAGCGCCTGCTCCGGGCGATCGATGCGCAGCGCCGCGCTCACCGCCGGCAGCCGCGACAGATCGCCACGCACGAAGGTCGGGCCGGCGCGATAGCGCCCCACCCATCGCACGGCATCGGCGACGCTGGCCTGGTCCAGCAGCAGTTCGCCCTGCCGCCATGCGCCCACGCTGTCGGCCGGCACATCCTGCAGACGCATCACCCCGCTGTGTTCGCCATAGGCCGCACGCTGGCCCACCTGCAGGTATGTCCAGCCGCCGTCGGCCGGGCTGGCCACGCGCACCCTGCCCTGCCCGACCTGGGTCTCCACCCGGTCATCGCCGCGCGCGACGGTGAACGCGGTCGAGATGTCCTCGATCACGCCATTGCCCGCGTGCACGCTGAAGCGCCGCTGCGCATCCGGACTGACCTGGAACCAGGCACGCCCGCGCAGCAGCTCGATCTGGCGTGCGTCCGCATCGAAGCGCACGGCGATTGCACTGTCCGCATCCAACACGGCACGGCTGCCATCAGGCAGCTGCACGCTCTGCACGACATGCGTGCTGCGGTGATCGGCCTGCAGGCGCAACCAGGCTTCCGGCCATGCCACCAGCATCACCAGCGCGGCCGTGGCCGCCATTGCCCAGCGCAGGCGATTCGGCCTGCGCCGCTCGACGGGCGCAGCCTGCGGGCGTGGGCCCACACTGCGCCACAGCGCGCGCTCGTGCTCGAAGGCCCGGCGGTGTCCCGGCTGTTGCAGCCAGCGCTCGAACTCGTGCATGCGCGCATCGCAGATATCACCGGATGCCAGCCACGCGATCCAGCCCTGGGCCTGTTCGGCCAGGGCATCGTCATTGGCGGCGGGCAGCATGTTCGGCGGGCTCATCGGCTGGCAGACAGGCGCATTCAAGCGCGGGCGGGGGAACTAGACCGCATCCACGGTCCAGTAATCAAGACGTTTCAGCGAAGCTCATCCCCAAGTCCGGACGATCATCGACCGTTGCGCGCCCAAGCCAGGCGTTGCAGCGCGGTACGCACATGGTTCTCGACCGTGGTCACCGATACACCAAGACGCCGGGCGATCTCGGCCTGGGTCAGGCCCTGCAGGCGATTGAGCCGGAAGATGGTGCGGGTCGGCTCCGGCAGGTGCCCCGCCGCGTCAAGCACGCGCTGCAGCTCGTCCTGTGCCATCACCTGTTCCTCGGTCGAAATCACCTCGTCCGGCCCCCACAGGTAGTGGTCGGCCAGCAGGCGGTTGCGCCGGGTCGATTCGCGGCCATGGTCCGTGGCCAGATTGGTGGCCAGCCGGAACAGGTAGGCGCGCGGGTTGTCGATGGCCTGGCTGTCGTCCACCCCGCGGGCCTTGAACCACACCGCCTGGATCACATCCTCGGCACCATTCTCGCCGCCGAGGATGCGCTGCACCCGGCGCAGCAGCGCAGGCCGCTCGCGAATCAGCAGTTCGGTGAGGGCGGCGACATTGGAGGACATGCGCGGAACCGGGACGACAGACGGAAGGCGCCGCGGATGCTACTCCGTTAATGCGAATCAGTCACGTTCTCATCAATGGATGCAGTCGGTCAGGGCGTCGTAGATGCTCTGCGCGGTGCCGGGCAGCGGGTCATGCAGCGGGTCGCGGGCGGCGAGTGCGGTGTGGAAGGCCTCCACCGGAGTACCCGGCTGCAGCGGCAGGCGGCACAGCCAGGTCGGCTGCCGGGCCACCACTGTGCCGTCGTTGCGGGAGACTTCGAGATCGCTGGCGGCAAACGCCCACAGGCACTCGCGAACGGTGCCGCGTACCGCATCCACCGAACAGCGCAGGCGCAGGGCATGGATATCGCTGTACTCGCCTTCGCAGAAGGTGTCGCCGCAGATCGCGTCGAAGCCATGCTGCAGGCGCCCCTCCAGGGCAAAGAAGCGGTCCCAGTTGGCTTCCTGGTGCGGGTAGTGGATCAGATCGACGTAGGGGAAGGCGTGGGCCGAAGGCGCGGCCAGCAACGCACAGAACAGGCCAAATGGCAGGGCGGACACGTTCATGCGGCAACTCCTCGGGAAGGTGCGTCCAGCCTGCCGGCCCGGCCGCGCCGCCCCCATCGGTGAACCCCGGCCGCCGGCGTGGGCCCCCGCCGCGCGGTGCCGTCAGCCCCCCCACTCTGCACAGCGACCGGCAAAGGCATAAAATGGAGAGCTATCCGTCTACACCCCCACCTGGAGCACACCATGGGTCTGGAACTCGTCTCGCCCGGCAAGAACCCGCCGGAAGAAATCAACGTCATCATCGAGATCCCGAAGGATTCCGAGCCGGTGAAGTACGAAGTGGACAAGGAAACCGGTGCGATCTTCGTCGACCGCATCCTCTCCACCCCGATGCGCTACCCCTGCAACTACGGCTACGTGCCGAGCACCCTGTGCGGGGACGGCGATCCGGCCGACGTGCTGGTGGTGCTGCCGCTGCCGCTGGTTCCGGGTTCGGTGGTGCGCTGCCGTCCGGTCGGCGTGCTGAAGATGAGCGATGAGGCAGGCAGCGACGAGAAGATCCTGGCCGTGCCGGTCACCAAGGTGTTCGGCGGCTACGCCCACGTGGAAGACATCGAGCAGGTGTCCAGCCACTGGCTGGAGCGCATCGGTCACTTCTTCGAGCACTACAAGGACCTGGAGAAGGGCAAGTGGGTCAAGCTGGACGGTTGGGGCGGCGCGGCTGAGGCCAAGCAGATCCTGATCGAGGCGCACCAGCGCCACCTCGACAGCAAGGCCTGAGACTGAACAGCATTGCTCCGGCGCACGGCGTCGGAGCGATGCGGGTCACGTTTCATGACGGCGGCACATCACCTTTGCCGCCGTATTAGGTAAATTGCGTCACTTCACACGTCGTCGACATCGACCGTCGAGACAGCCAGGGGAATGTGTCGTGCGTATTCTGCTTGTTGGGGATACAGCCAGCCTGCCGGCTGAGCTGACCGAATTCATTGCCGATCTTGGGGAAGACTGGCAGCCGCTGACCGCCACCGATGGGCATACCGCGATGACCGCGGTCGCCACCCAGGGCGTGGACGCGGTGATCGTCTGCCCGCAGCTGCCCGATCTCAACGCAACCACGTTGCTGGGACAGATCCGCACCTTGCGCCCGGAGACCATCCGCATCGCACTGGTCGACGCGCAGCATGGCAACCGGCCGCCGCCGGCACGCCTGATCGGTGTCGCCCATCGCTTCCTGCCCTTGCCGTTGGCGCCGGAAGTGCTGCTGGAAGCATTGACCAGCCTGGAAGAGCTGCGCGACGTGCTGGACAGCCCGCGCCTGCGCGATGCCATCGGCCGCATCGAGAAGCTGCCCTCGCCGCCGCACCTGTACCTGAGCCTGACCCAGGCACTGGAACATGACGACGACGCCGACAGCGCCGACGTTGCCAAGCTGGTCGCCGCCGACCCGGCGATCGCGGCCAAGGTGCTGCAGCTTTCCAATTCGGCGTTCTTCAGCCAGGGCCGCACCATCGCCGACCTGCGCACGGCCGTGACCCGGCTGGGCCTGGCGACGCTGCGTGACCTGGTGCTGGCCAGCGAAGTGTTTTCCGCGCCGACCTTGTCCGGTGCCGAACGCAACTCGCTGCAGCAGCGCGCCTTGATGGCCTCGCGATTGGCCGCACGCCTGCTGCCCGACTCCAGCGCCGAACTCGGTGCCACCGCCGCACTGCTGGCCGACATCGGCCTGCTGCTGCCGGGCGTGCGCAACGAGCGCAGCGAAGCCGAGCCGGCGGACGACGATCGCCCCGGCCATGCCGAAGCCGGCGCCTATCTGCTGGGCCTGTGGGGCCTGCCGATGCCGATCATCGAGGCAGTGGCGTTCCATCTGCAGCCGCAGCGCGCCAATACCCGCAGCTTCTGGGTGACCGGTGCGGTGCACGTGGCACTGGCGCTGGTCAACGGTGATCCGGTGGATGAAGAGTATCTGCAGCGCGCCGGTGTGCTGAACAAGCTGCCGCAGTGGCGCGAGCACGCCAACAGCCTGATGGGGCTGGTGCCGAGCGACGCCTGAGGCGTAGCGGCAGGCAAGTGGGAATGGGACGAAAGGCAGGCCAGGAGGCCTGCCTTTTTTAGTTGTGCCGGAAGATCCATCCACGCATGGCGTGGATCTACTGGAAGTATCCGGAAGTTCGTCCGCGTGGCGTGGATCAGCCGTTGATGAGCGGAGGTTCGTCCGCGCGCGGTGTCGGGCAGTCGCGGGTGACCGACAGTTCGGCGCGCGGCGTGGGTATCCGCGTTGCCCGATCGCGCAAACAAGAAGGGCGGACCTTGCGGCCCGCCCTCCTCTTTCTGCTGTCACGCTTCGATGGATCAGAAGCGCTGGGTGTACTTCATGTAGTAGTAGCGACCGATGTCGAAGCCACCGTAGTACGAGAAGCTCGAGTTCGGCTGGCTGTACATGACCGGGCCTTCGTGGTTGAACACGTTGTTGGCACCGACCGAGACCGTGGCCTGCCACGGCAGGGTGTAACGCACCTGCACATCGTGGAAGGTGTTCGAACCGACCTTGCGGGTCGGCTGACCCAGGGTGTAGGCCGAGTTGAAGTCAGGCAGGTTGCACTCGGTGTCGTAGGAGCACGGCTCCTTCATGCTCGAGTAGTAACGCACGGCCCAGTTGACGCCCAGGTTGCCCAGGCTCCAATCGACATTCAGGTTCGAACGGACGCGGAAGTTCGCACCCCAGTCGCCGGTTGCCCAGCTGGTGTGCTGCTCGACCGGAGTCTCGGCTTCGTTGTCGCGCTTGTACTCGAGGTAATCGACGTAGGTGGTCTTCCAGTCAACCACGATCTTGCCGAAGGAGAACTCCGGCAGGCGGTACTTGATGCCCAGGTCGTAACCTGCGGTTTCCTGGTAACCACCGTTGATCAGGGTACGGGTAACGTCGACCACCTGGTTGACGGTGCGGCCTTCGGTACCGCGGCTGAAGCGGTCACACGCCGACGCAACGCCCAGCACGTAGCACTGGTTGAGGATCGAGGTCACCGACTCGGCGGCGATCACGTTGTTGATGCGGATCTTCCACCAGTCCAGGCTGACGTCCAGGCCCTGCACGAAGTTCGGGCTGTAGACCAGGCCAGCCGTCCAGGTCTTGGAGGTTTCCGGCTGCAGTTCCGGGTTGGAACCGGACTCGAAGGCGCTGTAGGACTGGGTGCCCGGGCCGGTCGACTGTGCGCCACCGGAGGTGATCTGGCGGAAGTTCGCCGGAACGCCACGTGCACCGCAGGCCGCGGCAACCGACGGGTTGCGCGAGGCCGAACCGAAGCTGCTGTCGCACGGATCGGTGTAGGCGTCGAAGGTCTGCGAGGTGCCGCCGTACATGTTGGCGATGTTCGGCGCGCGGAAGCCCGTCGAATAGGTCGCACGCACCAGCAGGTCGTCGATCGGCTTCCACTTCAGGCCGAACTTGCTGTTGATGGTGTCGCCGAAGGTGTTGTAGTCCGAATAGCGACCGGCCATGTCGAGCGACAGTTCCTTGGCGAACGGCATGTCAGCCAGCACCGGCACGTTCAGTTCGACGTAGAACTCGTCGAGCTTGTAGCTGCCCTTGGTCGGCGCGCCGGCCAGGTCGGTGCTCAGGCCCGACTGCAGCAGTGCATCCGGGTTGTACTCGCCGCTTTCCTGACGGTGCTCGTAACCAGCAGCGATGGCCAGGTCACCGGCCGGCAGCGTGAACAGCGAACCGGAGATGTTGGCACTGTAGGCCTTGGTGGTGTTGGTGTAGGTGTCGTGGCTCGGCAGGAACAGGTAGGCCTGCAGTGCCGGGTCAGCCAGCGAACCATTGCCGGTGGAGCCGTACGGTGCCAACGGGTTCCACGGGGTGCAACCGGCGATCACCTTGCCCGGGGTGCCGCAACGGGCGACGTCGCCGTCCATGAAGGACGGGCCGACGGCGTTCTGCACATTCGGGATGAACAGGTTGCCGGTACCGGTCTTGACGCCCTTGTTCTGGTTGTAGACGTAACCCACGTCCCAATCCCAGAACTTGTCAGCGAACTCGAACGAACCTTCCAGGCCGGCCGAGAAGCGGAAGGTTTCCTGCTCGGATTCGGTCTGGCGCGGGAACTCGGAGGTGCGACGGATGAAGTTCGCGTCCTTGCCCAGCGGGTTGTAGATGCTGTCGGCCGACAGCGGGGTGCCGTAGACCTCGGACTGGTACGGGTAGCCGGCAATCTGCGAGGTCGCGGTGCGCTTGGTGTACAGCACGTTCGCGGTGGCGCGGATGTTGTCGGTCAGGTCGTAGTTGCCGTTGGCGAACACCGAGCGACGGGTCAGCTTGTTCTGCAGCCACATTTCACGGCTGGCATTGGTGTAATCACCGGTGCCGAACTCGCGGAAGTCGCCGATGCCGTTGCCGGCACCGGTATTGGCGCGGGTGTACCAGATGTCATCGTCGGCATCCTTCGGGGTGCCCATGTCATCGATCAGCACGCCCTGGTTGGATGCCGGCGACCAGCCATTGGCATCGTCGGCGGTCGGGTTCGGATGGAAGCGACCGTTCGGGTAGCGGCTGAAGGAGCGATCCTTGGCCTGGACCTCGTCTTCCTTGCTGTACTCGGCGCCGAAGGTGATCGAACCGCGCTCACCGGTCTGGCCGTAAACGAAGTTGTAGACCTGCTTCTGGCCGTCGCCCTGGCCGTACTGGCCACCGTAGACGCTGGCTTCCAGGCCGTCGAAGTTCTTGCGGGTGATGATGTTGACCACGCCGGCGATGGCGTCGGAACCATAGATGGCCGATGCACCGTCGGTCAGCACTTCGATGCGTTCCACGACCGAGGTCGGGATCGAGGCCAGATCGGTGTAGCCGCCGGTGCTGGTGCCCATGCGCTTGCCGTCCAGCAGCACCAGGGTGCGCTCCGGGCCGAGGTTGCGCAGGTCGACGTACTGGCCGCCGACTTCTTCGCCCGAGCTCAGGGCATCGGCGCGGCTGATCGCCGGCGAACCGGTCGCCGACAGGTTCTGCACGATGTCGGCAACGCTGGTGAAGCCCTGCTTTTCAATGTCGGCGCGCTGCAGCGCGATCACCGGCTGCGCGGTTTCCATGCTCGCCTGGCGGATGCGCGAACCGGTGACCGAAATGCGGTCCAGGTCGGTCGTGCCGCCGGCAGCTGCGTCCTGCGCCGAAGCGAAGGACGGTGCCAAGGCAAGCGCAATGCCGGCCGGCAGCAAGCCGAGCCGCACTGCGGGAATACGAACGTTCATCAATCTCTCCAAGGTACGTGTTAGTAGCGTGTTAAAACGCCGTAGCACGTTACGATTGCGTTGCAGCGCTGTATTTGCGCGACACAACCGGAGACTTTGCGGAGTGTGGCGGAAGCTGCCCGTCGTTCTCGCGGAAGCGCGAAGCGGACTGCCCATAGCGGGCGCGGAAGGCGCGCGCGAAGCTGCAGCAGTTGTCGAAACCGCTGGCGGCAGCGACTTCGCCGACCATCATGTCGGTGTCGCGCAGCAGATCAGCCGCGCGCTCAAGGCGCAACCGTGCCGAAAGCGACTGCGGGCTTTCCTCGTACAGGCTCTGGAACGTCTTGGAGAGATACCAGCTGGAGAAGTTGGTCAGCTCGGCCAGTTCGCCGATGCGCACCACACGGTGGCTGTTGCCTTCCAGGTACAGGCGCGCGCGCTGCATGCGACCGAACACCTGGCGCTTGCGGCTGCGCGAGCGGCCCGGGCAACGCTGTACGTTGTCGGCCAGGCTGCGCTGCAGACCGGCCAGATGCAACAGCAACGGACGCAGCGCCTGCGCCGGCTGCCCGCTGGCGAGGGCGTCACGCCACAGGCGCAATGCCACGCGTGCATCGGCACGGTTCATCAGACCGCGGCCGGCATACAGGCCGCAGTCGGCCATCTCGGTCAGCACGCGCAGCGCTTCGACATTCAGGTTCATACCGACGCACAAGCCGTTGCGTCCGGCCTGGACCAGCGGCCTGGACTCCTTCTCGAACGCGATCCACTCGCCCTGCCGGAGCCGGAACCGTCCTTCCTTGGCTTCCACCCATGAGGTGCCGCGCACCTGCATCCACACGCTGAAACTGGTGCCGGCGGCCTGCAGGCTGCCGAGGCGGGCAACGCCCATGCAGGTCGGCGCGATATCGTCGATCGCCTTGTCCAGGGATACGGTTTGGCCACGATCAGCCAGCGAGAGTTGACGCATGAGGGCACCACGGATTTGCCAAGTACAGGCCTCCGTTTTGCCAAATCAGGTGGCAGCGCGTCAGGAAAGACGGCCGAGATCGCCACGAAATCGCGGCGAGATCGTCACGAAGAAATTACGAAGGCCCTTTCTCGTTCAAGATCAACAGCTTGGAGAACGCCGGGAACAGCGCGGGTGGTTGCTCGGGCAGGCGCATCACACCGATGTCGGCTCCATCGCTGATCGCCAGGGCCAGGTACAGGCTGCTTCCGTCGGCGCTGGCGCTGAGTCCATTGCCCGCGCTCAGGCGCTGCGCGTCCAGGCAGCGCTCCGCTTCTTCGCGGCCGGACTGGATACGGACCAGCGTGGTGCCGCAGTCGGCACTGCTGCCGAGGTAGTCGATGCTGCCGTTGCCGGCCACGGTCCAGGTCCGGTAGCGCCAGCGGCTCGGCCGGTCCTCGCTGACCTGCTGCACGCTGGCCGGGGTCAACGCCGCGTCCACCGACCACAGCCCGCCGGCTGCCAGCCGGGTGAACAGCACCCGCCCGGTACTGCGGTCGAAACGCGCCTGCGACACGCCTTCCAGACTGGCCAACCGCCGCCATGGCTGCGCACTGCGGTCGAACAGGCTCAACCGGGTGTGCTGGTCGGCATCCCGTTCAACCACCAGCAGCTGCTCCGCGTCTGCGCCGTACAACGCCTGCAACGGTTGCTCGGCGGGCACCGGAAGGCGATGCAGCTGTTCGTCGCGCGGGGCGATCTCGTAGACAACCGCTTCGCCATGCTCATCGCGGCCCACCACCAGCAGATGCCGGCTGTCGGCCGACCAGTCCGGTGCCTGCCGCGCTTCCGGCTTCAGCCCTTCGATCGGCCGCAACGACTCCGGCCGCTGCATGTCGGCCCACCACAGCGCAAAGCTGCCGGAACGATCGGAACTGAACACCAGTTGCCGTCCATCCGGCGCCACCATCGGTTGCCCGTCGCGGCCGCTGGAGGCGAACAGACGCTCGCCGGCACCGCCCTGCGCGGGCATCCTGAACACACCGAACTGCGCGCGCCGATGCACGAATGCCAGCATGTCGCCGCGCCGCGAGACGGCCGGCCACTGCGCATCGTCGAGCCCGGCGTCGCGCAGCGTGCGGCGCTCGACGTCGAGGTAGTACAGGCGTGCCTCGCTGTCCACGCGACGACCGAACACGATATGTCGACCGTCGCCCAGCCATGCCCAACCGCGCAGCTCGGCCGATTCGGTCGTCAACTCCTCCGGTGTGCCGCCGCTGGCAGGCATCCGCCACAGGTCGCCCAGCTGAGGGTTGCGGACAAACACCAGCCATTTGCCATCCGGCGAATAGCGCGGGGCGTAGTCGAAATCATCCTCGTCGACCGCGTAGTCCAGCGCCCGCCATTGGCCACTGGCCAGATCGAGCACGCGGATACCGCGATGGGCATAGCGACCGACCATGCTGCCGAAGACCAGGCCGCGGCCATCGGGCGTCCAGTCGAAACTGAGCAGTTCGGTGCCGTCGCAGCGTGTGGCCTGGCGCACGGCGCCGCCGGTGGCGCTGGCGATCAGCACCTGGCAGCTGTCATCGGCGCCAAAGCGGGCGAAGGCGATTTCGCGGCCATCCGGCGACCAGTTCGGGAAGCGGTCGCTGGCACCTGCCGGCGGCGAAAGCAGCTGACGTGCGGGCGCATTGCCGGAGGTCTGCACCTTGATGGCGTTGCCACCCTTGCCGTCGTCGTTGGCGCCTTCGTAGGCAACCTGCGATCCGTCAGGCGAAAGTGTGGGATAGGTCTCAAAACCGGCTGTCGCGGTGATCAACCGATATGGCCGTTCAGGGCTTCCGATCACCCGCGTGCCGTTCTCCACGGCGGCGTCCACCGGAGAATTCACCGGCGCCGGGCGGCGCAGCAGCAGTACGCTCAACACCACCAGCGCAAGCAGCATCACCACGCCCAGCGCCAGCAGCAGGCGACGGCGCAGGCGTCGCCAGCGACGGCTGCCACGTTCAACCACGGCCGCGCCGGCGGGGGCGACGGCATCCGGTGCAGTCGGCTGCGATGCCGCCGACTCCTCTGCCGCAGCGATCGCATCGGTCTCGTGGTCCGCCAGCGGCTGCACCGGTACCAGCAAGCGGTAGCCGGTCTTGGCGATGGTCTCGATGTACGCCTGGCCATTGTCGTCGTCGACGCTGAACGCCTTGCGCAGTTGGGTAACCGCCTGGGTCAGCACGTCGTTGGTCGGCAGCGTGTCCGGCCACACTTCGGCGAACAGTTCGTCACGGGTCACCACCCGCCCGGGCTGCCGCATCAACATGCGCAGCACGCCCAGCGACTTGGGCGTCAAACGTCGTGTACGGCGGGCACCGGCGACTTCGACCTCACGCGAGGACAAAGTAACGATGCACTCGCCGACGCGGACGCGGTCGGATTCAGGCGACTGGATTTCGCTGTTGATCATTCGTTGCTATGGGGTTGAAACAGGCCGCAAACACTGTTCACCATCGATCCCTTCCCATCCTTGGCACAGCAAGAAGCCAGATTCCGCACAAAGCATCGGCGCATACCGCAAAAAAAACGAAGCCTCCGGATATTAGCCTATGCGAGTTACCTCGCCTATCGCGTGGTCGACATCAGGCTCTCTCTCGCCGACGCATTCACATAATAAGCATCATCATTCGCGCCCTTTCGGGCGCGATATTTTTATCTGGCGTTCATTTTCAGAAGCGTTTCAGCATGGTCAGGCCGACCAGCCGCGAAACCACCAGCGCGACATACATGACGCCGGAAAACTGCTCCAGCATGACCAGCGCGCGGGCCTGCGGATGCAGTGGCACGACATCACTCAGCCCAACGCCTGACAATAAGCTGAAGCTCAGATAAAGCAGCTCCATCCACGTGCGCTGCGGCCCACCACTGGCGCCCTGGAAACTGCCCGGATACCACTGCTGACATACCGCAAAGGTAAAAGCGAATGCCCATGCCAACAACGTGAACGTGGCGCCGGCGGCGAACAGTTCGTCGCGGGTCACCTTGTGGTCCTGCAGCATGTAGGCAATCAGCGCACCCGCGGTGTAGAAATACAGCAGGCTTTCCAGCAGCTGTGCGGTGATGCCCAGTGCCGGCCGGTCGAGCAGTGCCGCAGAGAGGGAAAACACCACCGCCGGAATGGCCAGCACCAACGCCAGCCAGGTGCCCAGCGGGCTGCGCTGCACCACCCACAGGGCCAGGCCGAGCACGGCCATGCCGAACACGCCTACTGCCGCGCGCCCGGCAGCGGTTTCGTCCAGCGCCGGGTACAGCAGTACCGACAGCAGCTGAGCCCCGAGCAGCCAGGCAGAGGGATGACGGCGGGCGATGGCCAGCCAGCGGGTGGTCACGGCAATGGGCATGGTTCCTTATCCCCAGGGAACGATGGGCCGAGGATAGCGGCATGTCGGTGAGATGGGTGATGGAATGACGCCGGGCGTGGCCCGGCGCCGCCCTCTGCGATCAGCCCTGCTGGTACACCTCGGCGCCGGCTGCACGGAACTGCTCGGACTTCTCCTGCATGCCCTTCTCGGCGTATTCGCGCACGTCCTGGGTGATCTTCATCGAGCAGAAGTGCGGGCCGCACATCGAACAGAAATGGGCCAGCTTGTGCGCGTCCTTGGGCAGCGTCTCGTCGTGGAATTCCTTGGCCTTCTCCGGATCCAGGCCGAGGTGGAACTGGTCGTCCCAGCGGAACTCGAATCGCGCCTTGCTCAATGCGTTGTCGCGCACCTGCGCACCGGGGTGGCCCTTGGCGAGATCGGCCGCGTGCGCGGCGATGCGATAGGCCATGATGCCGTCGCGGACGTCCTGGCGGTTGGGCAGGCCCAGATGCTCCTTCGGCGTGACATAGCAGAGCATGGCGGTACCGAACCAACCGATCATGGCCGCGCCGATGGCACTGGTGATGTGGTCATAGCCCGGCGCGATGTCGGTGGTCAGCGGGCCGAGCGTGTAGAACGGTGCCTCGCCGCACTCGCGCAGCTGCTTGCCCATGTTCTCCTTGATCAGCTGCATCGGCACATGGCCGGGGCCTTCGATCATGGTCTGCACGTCGTGCTTCCAGGCGATCTTCGTCAACTCACCCAGCGTTTCCAGCTCGCCGAACTGCGCCGCATCGTTGGCATCGGCAATGCAGCCCGGGCGCAGGCCATCGCCCAGCGAGAAGGTCACGTCGTAGGCCTTCATGATTTCGCAGATGTCTTCGAAATGCGTGTAAAGGAAGTTTTCCTTGTGGTGGGCCAGGCACCACTTGGCCATGATCGAACCGCCGCGGCTGACGATGCCGGTAACGCGCTTGGCGGTGAGTGGCACGTAGCGCAGCAGCACGCCCGCATGGATGGTGAAGTAGTCCACGCCCTGCTCTGCCTGCTCGATAAGGGTGTCGCGGAAGATCTCCCAGGTCAGCGCTTCGGCGCGGCCGTCGACCTTCTCCAGCGCCTGGTAGATCGGCACCGTACCGATCGCCACCGGCGAGTTGCGGATGATCCACTCGCGCGTTTCGTGGATGTGCTTGCCGGTGGACAGGTCCATCACCGTGTCACCGCCCCAGCGGATCGCCCACACCAGCTTTTCCACTTCCTCGGCAATACCCGAGGACACCGCGCTGTTGCCGATGTTGGCGTTGATCTTGGTGAGGAAGTTGCGGCCGATGATCATCGGCTCGCTTTCAGGGTGATTGATGTTGTTGGGCAGCACCGCACGGCCGCGGGCGATTTCATCGCGCACGAATTCCGGGGTGATGATGTGCTGGATCGATGCACCGAAGGATTCACCGGGATGCTGCTGCAGCAGCGCGGCATCACGGATCGCCTCCAGCCGCTGGTTCTCGCGGATGGCGACGAATTCCATTTCCGGGGTGATGATGCCGCGGCGCGCGTAGTGCATCTGGGTGACGTTCGCACCGGCCTGCGCGCGGCGCGGCAGGCTGCGCGCGGGGAAACGCACCGGATCCAGCCTGGGATCGTGCTCACGCGCGCGGCCGAACGAGGAGCTGAGGCCATCAAGCTGTTCGGTGTCGTTGCGCTCCTCCACCCACGCACGACGCAATGCGGGCAGGCCTGCGGAAAGATCGATAGGGACCTGCGGATCGGTGTACGGGCCGGAGGTGTCGTAGACGGTGACCGGTGCGTTCTCTTCGCCACCGAACACGGTGGGCGTGCGGGTCAGCGCGATCTCGCGCATCGGCACCTGCAGGTCCGGGCGCGAGCCGGGCACGTGGATCTTGCGCGAGCCGGGTATGGGCCGGGTCACGGATTCGGAGAGTTGCTGGGCCTGTTGCTGCAGGGCAGAGAGCTGTGCGTTCATCGGGCATCGTCCAGGAAGGTCAGGGACGAAGCGGCGGCGCACTGCGCCCGCGCCCGGACAGCACCAAGGCGGTCCTTGGGCGGGGTCGGGGCACGGCTGCATTGCAAAGCTTCCCTACGCCGGTATGAGCCGGATCAGGTTCCAAGGGACTATCTCAACCGTGGCCACAAGGCCGCGGTACCCCCGCTTCTTGGTGCGCATTAGAGCATAGACCGCCTGCCTCCGGGGTTGCCTCCGGGGTCAGATCCGTTTCCTGCGGAAAACGGATCTGACCCCAATCGCCATTCGTTAACAGAACCGTGACGTCGCATTCAGTAACGTGCACGCGCACCGCACCGTCGCAAGCGGTGCATTCCCTGCCGCCATCGCGGCGCCTGTCCGGTGTGCGCACGCTGTCGCTGGACCACTCCCTGCAAGCTTTCGCTCGCTCCCCTCAATCCCTTGATCGGAGAAGCTCCTTCATGGTGTTTCGCATTTCCATCGCACTGGTGTTTGCCCTGGTGCTGCTGGCCGGCCTCGCGCCCGGCCCCTTCAATACCGTCGTGCAGGCGGCGCTGGGCGATGTCATCCGCAGCGTCGGCTGGCTGTACCTGCTGGTGGTATTCCTGGCACTGGTGTTCCTGATGTACCTGGCGTTCGGCCGCTTCGGCAACCTGCGCATCGGTGGCGAAGACGCCGAGCCCGAGTTCTCGCGCGCCAGCTGGATGTCGATGCTGTTCGCTGCCGGCATGGGCATCGGCCTGGTGTTCTGGGGAGCGGCCGAGCCGATTTCGCACTTCACCAAGCCACCGGAAGGCATTGAACCGCAGAGCATGGACGCCGCACGCGCCGCCATGCGCTACGTGTTCTTCCACTGGGGCCTGCACCCGTGGGCCATCTATGCGCTGATCGGCCTGGCGATGGCCTGGTTCCAGTTCAACCGCAACGGTGGTGGCCAGATCAGCGACATGCTGCAGCCGATCATCGGCCGACACCATCGCGGCTGGATAGGCAAGGTGGTCAACATCTCCGCCGTGGTCGCCACCGCAGTGGGCGTGGCCACGGCACTGGGTTTCGGCACGGTGCAGATCGCCGCCGGCGTGGAACGGGTGTTCGGGCTGCACGCAGGCATACCGCTGCAGCTGACCATCATTGCGGTCGCGTTCGTGCTGTACATGGCCTCCTCGCTGAGCGGCGTGGGGCGTGGCATGAAGTGGCTGTCCAACGTCAATCTGGCGCTGGCGGCATTGCTGCTGGCCTTGGTGCTGGTGCTCGGCCCGACTGGCGCCATCTTCAACACATTCACCACCACGCTGGGTTCCTACCTCAACCAGTTGGTGACCATGAGCCTGCGCATGTCGCCGTTCTCGTCCAGCACCTGGGTGGCGGACTGGACGATCTTCTATTGGGCATGGTGGATTTCGTGGGCGCCGTTCGTCGGTTCCTTCATCGCGCGCATCTCGCGCGGCCGCAGTGTCCGCGAGTTCGTGGTGGGCGTGGTGCTTGCGCCCACCCTGCTCGGTTTCTTCTGGTTCTCGGTCTTCGGTGGCACCGCGATCTGGTCGCAGATCTTCGGCCACGCCGACCTGGTGCAGGCGCTGGGCAACGGCTATGAAACAGTGCTGTTCACCCTGTTCGACAGCCTGCCACTGCCGTTGCTGCTGTCGAGCATCGCCTTGGTGCTGTTGATGATCTTCTTCGTGACCTCGGCCGATTCGGCGGTGCTGGTACTGGCCACGATGTCCACCGACGATGCGGGCGAGCCATCGCGCAGGCACAAGATTGCGTGGGGCGTGGGCATCGCACTGATCGCGGGCGCGTTGCTGCTGGCCGGTGGTCTGGAGGCGCTGCAGGGCATGATCACGATCGCCGCGTTGCCGTTCGCGCTGTTGATGGTGCTGGTGATGGTGTCGCTGTACCGGGTGCTGGACCAAGAGTACACGCGCGAGCGGCGGCAGGCGCAACGCCAGCGACGCATGATCGATGCGTGGATCGCGCGTGAGATGGCGGCGCAGGAAGAGACCCAGGCGGAGGCGGTGTGCGCGCAGGATTCGGATTGAGGGTGTTTTGCAGCCTGCGGCTGCACTGCTTTTTTCAAGCAAGAGCCAAGTTCAAATTCAAAAGCGGCTCTGGGTTACTGCTGGCTGGGCGAGG
>NZ_JBHZOP010000057.1:0-97132 GCF_042787595.1 Stenotrophomonas sp. YIM B13575
TTTCCGCGGTTTCAATCCAGTTGCCGGTCGAGATCTGCCCGCCCAGCACATCAAGGTAGGCCTGCTCGCCGGGCTCGCCATCGCCATAGCGCGAATAGCTCGCCAGGCGTCCATGCTGCTGGAAGTACGCGTGTGCCTTGCTGTAGCTCTCACGCATCTCCGTGATGTGCTCCAGCGCGTCGTTGTCCTGCACCTGGTCGCCGATGAAATAGCCCTCCTCACCGAGGAAACGCATGCGGTTGTCGGCGGTCAATTCAAAGGCGATCCAGTTGGTGCCGGTGAACGCGTTGTGGTGTTCTTCGGTGGCTTCGCCGATGCAGCCTTCATAGGGCTCGATCGGACACAGCAGGGTGGCGGCCTGGCCGGCCAGTTCCGGGCGCAGCACGCCGAGGTCGATCTTCAGCAGCGGCAGCAGGTGCTGACCAAGCCAGGCCTGGTCAGCGGGGAATACGTCGGCGGGGAAGGGGACCATGCCGGGCAGCAGGTCGCGCAGTTCAGTCTGGTGGATCATGTCAGTCCTTTGATGTGGAACGGTAGCGCCGGGCCATGCCCGGCGGGCCGGTGCCGACCAAGGTCGGCATCTACCAGATGTGTCAGCTCGACGCGTTGCGGATCGCCTCAGGCAGTGGCGCGCTCTTGCCGGTCTGCGTGTCCATCCACACCACCACCACGTTGCCGTCCGAATATAGCTTCGACTCATCCTGCTGGTCGACGATGCGATGACCGATGGTCACGCTGCTGTTGCCCAGGCGCTCGACGAACAGCTCGACCAGGATGTCGTTGGGCCACACGATCGGCAACCGGTAGTTGACGTTGGTGGCAGCCACCACCGGTGCGATGCGGTCGGTCATCGACACGCCTTCCACGCCCAGCATCCAGCGCACGCGCGCCTCTTCCAGGTAGGAGATGTACTTGGCGTTGTTGACGTGGCCCATGCTGTCCATGTCACGCCAGCGCACGCTGATCGGAATGCGGGCCAGGATCTTGTGTTCGCTGCTCATCAGGCGTCCTTCTTCTTCTTGGTGCCGGCCGTGGCGGTCTTGCTGGCCTTGCCGGTGCTCTTGGCGGCGGCGGCCTTCTTGGCCGGCTTCTCGGGCTTCACCTTGCGCGGCGGGCGCGCATCGGGCTTGTTGGCCACGGCGGCGGGCTGGTCCGGTCGCGCAGTAGTGGACGGCAGCATCCGGGCGAGGAACTGGCCGGTGTACGAATCCGGGCATGCGGCCACGTCTTCCGGCGTGCCGGTCACCAGGATGGTGCCACCGCGATGACCGCCTTCCGGACCGAGATCGACGATCCAGTCCGCGGTCTTGATCACGTCCAGGTTGTGCTCGATCACCACCACCGTGTTGCCCTCGTCGCGCAGCTTGTGCAGCACGCCGAGCAGTGCCTCGATGTCGTGGAAGTGCAGGCCGGTGGTCGGCTCGTCGAGGATGTACAGGGTGCGGCCGGTATCGCGGCGTGACAGTTCCTTGGACAGCTTCACGCGCTGCGCTTCACCACCGGACAGCGTGGTCGCGCTCTGGCCCAGCTTGATGTAGCTCAGGCCGACATCGACCAGGGTCTCCAGCTTGCGGGCGATGGACGGTACCGGCTCGAACAGCTTCAACGCATCTTCGACGGTCATTTCCAGCACGTCGTTGATGTTGAAGCCCTTGTACAGGATCTCCAGCGTTTCGCGGTTGTAGCGCTTGCCATGGCAGACGTCGCAGGGCACGTACACGTCCGGCAGGAAGTGCATCTCGACCTTGATCAGGCCATCGCCCTGGCAGGCCTCGCAGCGGCCACCACGCACGTTGAAACTGAAGCGGCCCGGCGAATAACCGCGCGCACGCGATTCGGGCACCTGTGCGAACAGTTCGCGCAGGGGAGTGAACAGGCCGGTATAGGTGGCCGGGTTCGAACGCGGGGTGCGGCCGATCGGCGACTGGTCGATGTCCACCACCTTGTCGAACAGGTCCAGGCCATCTATCTCCTTGTAAGGCGCGATCGGGTGCGAGGCGCCGTTGATCTCGTTGGCAGCCAGCGAGAACAGGGTGTCGTTGATCAGGGTCGACTTGCCCGAACCGGACACGCCGGTCACGCAGGTCAGCAGCCCCGCCGGAATGGCCAGGTCCACGCCCTTCAGGTTGTTGCCGGTGGCACCACGCAGATGCAGGGTCATCTTCGGGTTCGGCTTGTGCCGGCGCGCCGGGATCTTGATCGCGCGCTTGCCCGACAGGTACTGGCCGGTCAGCGAACGCGGTGCATCGAGGAGGTCCTGCAGGCTGCCCTGGCCGACGATCTCGCCGCCATGCACGCCCGCGCCCGGCCCGATGTCCAGCACGTAGTCGGCCAGACGGATCGCATCTTCGTCATGCTCAACCACGATCACCGTGTTGCCGAGGTCGCGCAGGCGGGTGAGGGTGCCCAGCAGGCGCTCGTTGTCGCGCTGGTGCAGGCCGATGGACGGCTCATCGAGCACGTACATCACGCCCACCAGGCCGGCACCGATCTGGCTGGCCAGGCGGATGCGCTGCGCCTCGCCACCGGACAGGGTGTCGGCCTTGCGCTCCAGGGTCAGGTAATCCAGGCCCACATCGACCAGGAAGCCGAGACGCTCACCGATCTCCTTGACGATCTTCGCAGCGATCTCGCCGCGCCAGCCCGGCAGGCTCAGTTCGCTGAAGAACTTCAGCGCTTCATCGATCGGCAGCACCACCAGTTCCGGCAGCGGGCGATCGGCCACGAACACGTTGCGCGCGGCCTTGTTCAGGCGTGCGCCGTTGCACTCGGGACAGGCATGCTCGCTGATGTACTTGCCCAGCTCTTCCTGCACCGCCGCCGATTCGGTTTCCTTGTAGCGGCGTTCGAGGTTGGGAATGATGCCTTCGAAGCGATGCTTGCGCTGGGTGCGGCCACCGGCCTCGGTGAAGTAGGTGAAGGTGATCGCTTCCTCGCCGCTGCCATACAGCACGGCCTGCTGCACCTTGGCCGGCAGCGAGTTCCACGCCGCGTCGGTGTCGAACTTGTAGTGCTTGGCCAGCGAGGCGATCAGCTGGAAGTAATAGGCATTGCGGCGATCCCAGCCGCGCACGGCACCGGCAGCCAGCGACAGCTCGGGATGCACCACCACGCGCGAGGGATCGAAGAATTCGGCCATGCCCAGTCCATCGCAGCCGGGGCAGGCGCCCATCGGTGCGTTGAACGAGAACAGGCGCGGCTCCAGTTCGGGCAGCGAGTAGTCGCAGACCGGGCAGGAATACTTGGACGAGAACAGGGTAGGGGTCGCACCGGCGTCGTCCAGCGACTGCACCGACGCCATGCCATCACCCAGCTTCAAGGCCGTTTCGAAGCTCTCGGCCAGGCGCTGCTTGATGTCTTCGCGCGGGCGGAAGCGATCGATCACCGCCTCGATGGTGTGCTTCTGGCGCAGCGCCAGCGGCGGCACCGCATCGATTTCGTACAGCTCGCCATCGACGCGCACACGCACGAAACCCTGCGCGCGCAGCTGGTCGAACACCTGTGCGTGCTCGCCCTTGCGGTCGCGGATCACCGGCGCCAGCAGCATGTAGCGCTGTTCCGGGTCCAGCGTCAGCATGTGGTCGACCATCTGGCTGACCGTCTGCGCTTCCAGCGGATAGCCGTGGTCGGGGCAGCGCGGCGTGCCGACACGTGCGTACAGCAGGCGCAGGTAGTCGTAGATCTCGGTGATCGTGCCGACCGTCGAGCGCGGGTTGTGCGAGGTCGACTTCTGCTCGATCGAGATCGCCGGGGACAGGCCTTCGATATGGTCCAGGTCCGGCTTTTCCATCACGCTCAGGAACTGCCGCGCATACGCCGACAGGGACTCGACGTAACGCCGCTGGCCCTCGGCATAGATGGTGTCGAACGCCAGCGACGACTTGCCCGAGCCGGACAGGCCGGTGATCACGATCAGTTTGTCGCGGGGCAGGTCGAGGTCGATGTTCTTGAGGTTGTGCGTCCGCGCGCCGCGGATGCGGATGAAATCCATCGCCATGGGGAATCCGGTTGTGGGGGCGTGGCTGGGCCGCCGGGCCAGCGATAGGGCGGCAATCGGTCAGCCTACCGAGGTGACCAGATGGGGGCAATGGGCGACAATGCCAGCCCGGTGTCTCACCTCGTGAGACGGCCAGTAGAGCCGAGCCACGCTCGGCTGGCCGGCCCCCGAACCGTTCAGCCGAGCATGGCTCGGCTCTACTGAGGGCGGGGGACAGGTCCCCGCAGGCCCCGCCCAGGGGTTGACTTGACCCGTCCGCGGTGGTCCACGTACAATTCCGCTCCTGTCCGCCCTCGACGGCGGCAGTCCATAGACCACAATAACTACAGAGGAAGTCTGGTCATGTACGCAGTACTGGTCACCGGCGGTAAGCAATACCGCGTGGCGCAGGGCGAAAAGCTCCGCATTGAAAAGCTCGAAGTCGAAGTCGGCAGCGAGATCAAGTTCGACAACATCCTGCTGCTCGGCGACAGCGATGGCATCAAGATCGGCGACGCCCTGAGCGGCGCTGCGGTCACTGCCACCGTCCTGTCCCAGGGTCGTGCCGACAAGGTCCGGATCATCAAGTTCCGTCGCCGTAAGCACCACATGAAGCGCCAGGGTCACCGTCAGTACTACACCGAAATCGAGATCACCGGCATTGCCGGTGGCAGCAAGTAAGGAGATAGGTCATGGCACATAAAAAAGGCGTAGGCTCTTCGCGCAACGGTCGCGACTCCAACCCGAAGTACCTCGGCGTCAAGATCTTCGGTGGCCAGGCCATCGAAGCCGGCAACATCATCGTGCGTCAGCGCGGCACCCAGTTCCACCCGGGTTCCGGCGTCGGCCTCGGTCGTGACCACACCCTGTTCGCCCTGACGGACGGCAAGGTGGAGTTCACCGTGAAGGGCCCGAAGAAGCGTCGCACCGTCAGCGTCGTCTCGGTCGAAGCCTGATAAGGCTGCGTCCGGCGCCCATGCCTCGGCATGGCCGTGCTGGATGAAGAGCTCGCTGCATGAAGAGCCCCGCTTCGGCGGGGCTTTTCGTTGGAATCAATGGTAAAACGGGCATCGCCCGGTTGTCGGCCAGCGGCCGGCACTACATCAAGGTGGCGGCGTGCATGCCGCGCCCATCGCAGGCATCGAAACAATGAAACTGGTAGACGAAGCAGAAATCGAAGTGTTCGCCGGCAACGGCGGCAACGGCTGCATTGGCTTCCGTCGCGAGAAGTTCATTCCGCTCGGCGGCCCGGACGGCGGCGACGGCGGTGCGGGCGGCAGCGTGTGGATCCGCGCCGACGAAAACCTCAACACCCTGGTCGACTTCCGCCATGACCGCATCTTCAAGGCGCAGCGCGGCGAGAACGGCATGGGCCGCCAGGCCTATGGCAAGGGTGGCGAAGACATGGTCATCACCGTGCCGGTCGGCACCGTGATCATCAACGTGGCCACCGATGAAATCATCGGCGACCTGACCCAGCATGGCGACCGGCTGCTGGTGGCCAAGGGTGGCCGCGGCGGCCTCGGCAACATGCATTTCAAGAGCTCCACCAACCGCTCGCCGCGCCAGGCGCTGCCGGGCGAGCCGGGTGAAGAGCGCACGCTGAAGCTGGAGTTGAAGCTGCTGGCCGACGTCGGTCTGCTGGGCTTCCCCAATGCCGGCAAGAGCACCCTGATCCGCGCCGTCTCGGCGGCGACGCCGAAGGTGGCCGATTACCCGTTCACCACGCTGTACCCGAACCTGGGTGTGGTGAAGGTGGAAAACTACCGCAGCTTCGTGATCGCCGACATTCCGGGCCTGATCGAAGGTGCGGCCGACGGTGCCGGCCTGGGCGCGCAGTTCCTGCGCCATCTGCAGCGCACCCGCCTGCTGCTGCACCTCGTCGACATCTCGCCGATGGAGGGTGGTGTGGAAGGGGTTTCCCCGGTCGAGCAGGTGCGTGCCATCGAGCGCGAACTGGAAAAGCACGATCCGGAGCTGCTGGCCAAGCCGCGCTGGCTGGTGCTGAACAAGGCTGACCTGATGTTCGAGGACGAGGCCAAGGCCGCCGCCGAGAAGATCGTGGCCGAGCTGGGCTGGAAGGAGCCGTGGTTCCTGGTGTCCGCACTGGGTCGTGAGGGCACGTTCCCGATCATGAGCCGGATCATGGCGTTCTTCGATCGCCAGAAGGAAGACGAGCTCGAGGCGGCCCGCAACGCGCAGTAATGCCTGTTGTGGTTCCCGCGAAAAAACCCGGCTTCGGCCGGGTTTTTTGTGGGTGCCGCTCTTCTGTAAAGCCGAGCCCATGCTCGGCTGCTGTTCGCGCGGCCAGCCGAGCATGGGCTTGGCTCTACAGAAGCGGAAACTGCAGGCAACAAAAAACCCGGCCGAAGCCGGGCTTTTGCGTGCTGCCGGAGCCGGGGCTCCAGCAACCAACCGGATCAGGCGGCCTGGAGGGCCTTGATGCGGTCGTTCAGGCGGCTCTTGTGGCGAGCAGCCTTGTTCTTGTGGATCAGGCCACGCGCGCTGAAACGATCCAGGATCGGCTGGGCAACGGCGAAGGCGGCTTGAGCGCCGGCGGCATCGTTGGCGTCCAGCGCCTTGATCACTTTCTTGACAGCGGTGCGCAGCATCGAGCGCTGAGCCACGTTGCGCGCGTTGCGCACGACGGTCTGCTTGGCGCGCTTCTTGGCGGACTTGATATTGGCCACGGTGGTGGTTTCCTGAAAAATCGGTGTTATGGGAACAGCAAGCTAGCTAGTATGATGGCGTAAGAAATGTACGTCAAGTCGATTGTCAAGAGGGGCGTTGAGTGAGTTCACCCAAGATGTTGCGGGGCCTGCTGTCGTTCAGCAGCATGACCATGGTCTCGCGGGTTCTCGGCCTGGTCCGGGACCAGGTGGTGACCTCGACCTTCGGCACCAACGCCATCACCGATGCTTTCTGGGTCGCCTTCAGGATACCCAATTTCCTGCGCCGGCTGTTCGCCGAGGGCTCCTTTGCCACCGCATTCGTGCCGGTGTTCACCGAGGTGAAGGAGACCCGCAGCCACGCCGAGCTGCGTGAATTGATGGCCCGCACCGCCGGCACCCTGGGCGGCGTGCTGATGCTGGTCACCGCACTGGCGCTGATCTTCGCGCCGCAACTGGCGTCGGTCTTCGCCAGTGGCGTCGACACCGACCCTGCCAAGCAGGGCCTGCTGATCGACCTGTTCCGCCTGACCTTCCCGTTCCTGCTGTTCGTCTCGCTGACCGCCCTGGCCGGCGGCGCGCTGAACAGTTTCCAGCGCTTCGCGATGCCGGCGCTGACCCCGGTCATCCTCAACCTGTGCATGATCGCCGGCGCGCTGTGGCTGGCGCCGCGGCTGGGGGGCACACCGGAAAAGCAGATCCTCGCCCTCGGCTGGGCCGTGCTGGCCGCCGGCCTGTTGCAGCTGCTGTTCCAGTTGCCTTCGTTGAAGGGTATCGACCTGCTGACCCTGCCGCGCTGGGGCTGGAACCATCCGGGCGTGCGCAAGGTGATGACGCTGATGGTGCCGACCCTGTTCGGCTCGTCAGTGGCGCAGATCAACCTGCTGCTGGATACCGTCATCGCCGCCAAGCTGACCGATGGTTCGCAGTCCTGGCTGTCGCTGGCCGATCGCTTCCTGGAGCTGCCGCTGGGCGTGTTCGGCGTGGCCCTGGGCACGGTGATCCTGCCGGCGCTGGCCCGGCACCATGTCAGTACCGACCGCGAAGGCTTTTCGCGCTCGCTGGACTGGGGCCTGCGCATGACCCTGCTGATCTCGGTGCCGGCCATGCTCGGCCTGCTGCTGCTGGCCGAGCCGCTGATCTCGACGATCTTCCAGCACGGCCAGTTCACCGCCTTCGACACCCGCATGACGGCGCTGTCGGTGTACGGCCTGAGCTTCGGCCTGCCGGCCTTCGCGCTGCTGAAAGTGGTGCTGCCGGCCTTCTACGCGCGGCAGGACACCAAAACGCCGGTGCGCGCCGGTGTCGCCGCGCTGGTGGCCAACATGGTGTTCAACTTCGCCCTGCTGGCAGTGCTGTACCAGGTGATGGTGCCCGATGAGCTGAAGGCGCAGGGGGTGATGGCCGCCCTCGGCAAGCAGCCCGGCCTGCACCTGGCATTGGGCATCGCCAGCGCGCTGTCCAGTTACCTGAACCTGGGGCTGCTCTGGTACTGGCTGGGCAAGACCGATGTCTACCAGCGGCGTCCCGGCTGGGGCGGTTACCTGCTGCGGCTGCTGGTGGCGTGCACGGCGATGGTCGGCGTGCTGCTGGCCCTGCTGTACTGGCTGCCGGGCTTCTCGTCGATGGGCGTGTGGGAACGGATCGGTGCCCTCGGCCTGCTGGTCGGCGGTGGCGGGCTGACCTATCTGCTGGCAATGGTGGCGATGGGCTTCCGTCCGCGCGACCTGCGCGGGCATTGATCGTGGCTCCCGGCGGCTATACTTCAGGGTTACACCATTGAAACGGCGGGCTTGGGCCGGCCGGAACGAGAGTTGATGAGCAGGCTGTTCAGAAGCGTCGAGGGCGGGGAGCTGTTCCCCAACGGAAGCGTGGTCTGCATCGGTGCATTCGACGGCCTCCACCTGGGCCATCGTGCGCTGGTGCGGCACGCGGTCGCGCGTGCGCGCGCCTTGGGTGTGGCTGCGGTGGCGGTGGCCTTCGAGCCCCTGCCGCGCGAGTTCTTTGCCCAGGGCACGCCGCCGCCGCGGCTGACCCTGGCCCGCAGCAAGGTCGAGATCCTGCACGAACTGGGCGTCGATGCGATCGGCCTGCTGCGCTTCGACGCGGCGATGGCGGCGATGCCGGCCGAAACCTTCGTGCGCCAGCTGCTGGCCCAGCGCCTGAACGCCCGCGAGGTCTGGATCGGGCCGGAGTTCTGTTTCGGCAACCGCCGCCGTGGCGATCTGGCCCTGCTGCAGGCGCTGGGTGCCGAGCTCGGTTTCAGCGCCGGCGAAATCGAAGCGGTCGACCTGCACGGTGATCGCATCTCCAGCACCCGGATCCGCCAGCTGCTGCAGGAAGGCGACTTCGCCCGCGTCGGCGACCTGCTGGGGCGTCCCTACTCGATCAGCGGGCGGGTGGTGCGCGGGCGTCAGCTCGGCCGTACGCTGGGCTTCCCCACTGCCAACCTGCGGTTCCCGAAGACCCCGGCGCTGTCGGGCATCTACGCAACCTGGGTGCACGGGGTGTTCGACCAGCCGTGGCCGTCGGTGTCCAGTTTCGGTACCCGGCCGACCGTGGACGGCGTGGAGCCGCTGCTGGAAGCGCACCTGTTCGATTTCCAGGGCGACCTGTACGGGCGTCACATCGAAGTGGAATTCGTCGCCAAGCTGCGCGATGAAGAGAAATTCAATGATCTGGCGGCGCTGACCGACCAGATGCACCGCGACGCCGAACAGGCGCGTGCCATCCTTTCCGAACATAGATTGCGAGCCACTGCGTGAGCCAGGACTACAAGACCACCCTCAACCTGCCGGCCACCGAATTCCCGATGCGCGGCGACCTGCCCAAGCGCGAGCCGGGCATTCTGGCGCGCTGGGAAGAGCAGGGGCTCTACCAGCAGCTGCGCGACAACGCCGCCGGCCGCCCGCTGTTCGTGCTGCATGACGGTCCGCCGTACGCCAATGCGCGCATCCACCTGGGCCACGCGGTCAACAAGATCCTCAAGGACGTCATCGTCAAGTCGCGCTACCTGGCCGGCTTCGATGCGCCCTACGTGCCGGGCTGGGACTGCCATGGCCTGCCGATCGAAATCGCGGTGGAAAAGAAATGGGGCAAGGTCGGGGTGAAGCTCGATGCGGTCGAGTTCCGGCAGAAGTGCCGCGAGTTCGCCGAAGAACAGATCGACATCCAGCGTGCCGACTTCAAGCGCCTGGGCGTCACCGGCGACTGGGACAACCCGTACAAGACCCTGAGCTTCGATTTCGAGGCCAACGAGATCCGTGCGCTGTCCAAGATCGTGGCCAACGGCCATCTGTTGCGTGGCGCCAAGCCGGTCTACTGGTGCTTCGACTGCGGCTCGGCACTGGCCGAGGCCGAGATCGAGTACCACGAGAAGACCTCGCCGGCGATCGACGTGGCCTACGCCGCGCGTGATGCGCAGGCCGTGGCGCAGGCGTTCGGTGTCAGCCTGCCGGCCGATGTCGAAGTGGCCGTGCCGATCTGGACCACCACCCCGTGGACGCTGCCGGCCTCGCTGGCGGTGTCGCTGGGCGCGGACATCCGCTACGTGCTGGCCGAAGGCCCGGCGCACAACGGCAAGCGCCGTTGGCTGGTGCTGGCTGCTGCGCTGGCCGAGCGTTCGCTGCAGCGCTACGGCGTGGACGCGGTGGTGCTGCACGGTGAAGCCGAAGGTTCGGCGCTGGAAAACCAGCTGCTGGCGCACCCGTTCTACCCGGAGCGCGAGATCCTCGTGCTCAACGGCGAACACGTGTCGGACGAGGACGGTACCGGTGCGGTGCACACTGCGCCCGGCCACGGCCAGGAAGACTACGTGGTCAGCCAGAAATACGGCCTGCTGGAGAAGTACAACGCCGGTCAGATCACGCCGATCGACGGCCGTGGCGTCTACCTGGAATCGACCCCGCCTGCAGGCGACGTGGTGCTGGCTGGCCAGCACCTGTGGAAGGCGCAGGAGGCGATCGTGCAGGTGCTGCGTGACAGCGGCGCACTGCTGGCGTTCGTCGAGATCCGCCACAGCTACCCGCACTGCTGGCGGCACAAGACGCCGGTGGTGTTCCGCGCCACCCCGCAGTGGTTCATCTCGATGGACAAGGCCAACCTGCGCAACGATGCGCTGGCCGCCATCGACACCGTCGGCTGGTTCCCGAGCTGGGGCAAGGCGCGCATCCAGAGCATGGTCGATGGCCGCCCGGACTGGACGATCTCGCGCCAGCGCACCTGGGGCGTGCCGATCGCACTGTTCACCCACCGCCAGACCGGCGAGATCCACCCGCGTTCGGTGGAGCTGATGCAGCAGGTGGCCGACCGCGTTGAAGCCGAAGGCATCGACGTGTGGTACTCGCTGGACGCGGCCGAACTGCTGGGCGCCGAAGCGGCCGACTACGAGAAGGTCACCGACATCCTCGATGTCTGGTTCGATTCCGGCGTGACCCATGAAGCGGTGCTGGCCGCACGTGGCTTCGGCAAGCCGGCCGACCTGTACCTGGAAGGCTCCGACCAGCATCGCGGCTGGTTCCAGTCCTCGCTGCTGACCGGCGTGGCCATCGACAAGCGCGCGCCGTACAAGCAGTGCCTCACCCACGGTTTCACCGTGGACGAGCACGGCCGCAAGATGTCCAAGTCGCTGGGCAACGGCATCGAGCCACAGGAAATCATGAACAAGCTGGGCGCGGACATCCTGCGCCTGTGGATCGCCTCGGCCGACTACAGCAACGAGATGTCGCTGTCGCAGGAAATCCTCAAGCGCACCGCCGACGCTTACCGTCGCCTGCGCAACACCGCCCGCTTCCTGCTGGGCAACCTGGACGGTTTCGATCCGGCCCAGCACCTGCGCCCCCTCAACGAGATGGTCGCGCTGGACCGCTGGATCGTGCATCGCGCCTGGGAGCTGCAGGAGAAGATCAAGGCGGCGTATGACAACTACGACATGGCCGAGATCGTGCAGCTGCTGCTGAACTTCTGCAGCGTGGACCTGGGCTCGCTGTACCTGGACGTGACCAAGGACCGCCTGTACACGATGCCGACCGATTCGGATGGTCGTCGTTCGGCGCAGAGCGCGATGTACCACATCGCCGAAGCGTTCACCCGCTGGGTGGCGCCGATCCTGACCTTCACCGCCGACGAGCTGTGGGGTTACCTGCCGGGTGACCGTGCCGGCCACGTGCTGTTCACCACCTGGTACGAGGGCCTGGCGCCGCTGCCGGCCGAGGCACAGCTCAACGCTGCCGACTTCGACCAGCTGCTGGCCGTGCGCGAACAGGTGGCCAAGGTGCTGGAGCCGATGCGCGCCAATGGTGCGATCGGTGCCGCGCTGGAAGCGGAAATCACCATCGCCGCCAGCGAAGAGCAGGCCGCGCGCTGGCAGCCGCTGGCCGATGAACTGCGTTTCCTGTTCATCAGCGGTGACGTGCAGGTGCGCCCGGCGACCACCGACGAGGTGTTCGTCAGCGCCCAGCCGACGCAGAAAGCCAAGTGCGTGCGCTGCTGGCACCACCGTGCCGACGTCGGCAGCAGTGCCGACCACCCGGAACTGTGTGGCCGCTGCGTGACCAACATCGCCGGTGCCGGCGAAGTGCGGAGCTGGTTCTGATGGCCGCCCCGCGCCCGCATCCGAACGCACTGGTCTGGCTGCTGCTGTCGGCAGTCATCATCGGCCTGGACCAGTGGTCGAAGGCCTGGGTGCTGTCGAGCCTGCCGGAGTTCCAGCCGGTGGTGGTCATCGACGGCTTCTGGAACTGGTACCGCACCTACAACACCGGTGCAGCGTTCAGCTTCCTGAGCGATGCCGGTGGCTGGCAGAAGCACTTCTTCACCGTTCTGGCGATCGCCATCAGCGGCCTGATGGCTTGGTGGCTGCGTGCTACCGCCCGTGGCAACTGGAAGGCCGCCGTGCCTTACGCGCTGATCATCGGCGGTGCGATCGGCAACGTGATCGACCGCCAGGTGCATGGTCATGTGGTGGATTTCATCCAGTGGTACGTCGGCGAGCATGTCTGGCCGTCGTTCAACATCGCCGATTCGGCCATCGTGGTGGGTGCCGTAGGCATCGCCCTGTTTGGCCTGTTCGACGGCAAGTCCGCCAAAAAGGCGGATAATGCCAACCCGAAACCGTAAGCCGGCCGCTGCCGGGAGACTGAACTGATGGATGTGCTGCTCGCCAACCCGCGTGGTTTCTGTGCCGGTGTCGATCGTGCGATCGAGATCGTCAAGCGCGCGATCGAAACGCTCGGCGCGCCCATCTATGTCCGCCATGAGGTGGTGCATAACCGTTTCGTGGTCGATGACCTGAAGCAGCGCGGCGCGATCTTCGTCGAAGAACTCGACGAAGTGCCGGACAACAACACCGTCATCTTCAGCGCCCATGGCGTTTCCCAGGCCGTGCGCCAGGAAGCCGAGCGTCGTGGCCTGAAGGTGTTCGACGCCACCTGTCCGCTGGTGACCAAGGTCCATTTCGAAGTCGCCCGCCACTGCCGCGCCGGCCGTGACGTGGTGCTGATCGGCCATGCTGGCCATCCGGAAGTGGAGGGCACGATGGGGCAGTGGAACCGCGAAGCGGGCACCGGCCAGATCTACCTGGTCGAGGACGTGGAGCAGGTGGCCACGCTGCAGATCAACCAGCCGGAAAACTTCGCGTACACCACCCAGACCACGCTGTCGGTGGACGACACGCGTGGCATCATCGATGCGCTGCGCGAGCGCTTCCCGGCGATGCAGGGGCCGAAGAACGACGACATCTGCTACGCCACGCAGAACCGCCAGGACGCTGTGCGCGACCTGGCCAAGCGCTGCGACCTGGTGCTGGTGGTCGGTTCGCCGAACAGCTCCAATTCCAACCGACTGAGTGAGCTGGCCCGCCGTGAAGGCGTGGAGAGCTACCTGATCGACGGTGCGCACGAGATCGACCCGGCCTGGGTGGTGGGCAAGCAGCACATTGGCGTGACCGCTGGTGCCTCGGCACCGCAGGTGCTGGTCGATGGCGTGCTGGCGCGTCTGGCCGAGCTGGGGGCTTCCGGTATCGGTGAGCTGGACGGCGAGCCGGAATCGATGGTGTTCGCGCTGCCGAAGGAACTGCGCCTGCGCCTGGTCGACTGACCGGGAAGAGCTTCATCCACGCATGGCGTGGATCTACCGATGGGCCTGCCGGTTTATTGCGATGGCGCATCTGGTGGGTGTGAACCTTGGTTCGCACGGCTTCGGGATGCAGGTCATCCACGCATGGCGTGGATCTACCAATGGGTCTCCCGGTTTATTGCGATGGCGCATCTGGTGGGCCTGAACCTTGGTTCGCACGGCTTCGGGATGCAGGTCATCCACGCATGGCGTGGATCTACCAATGGGTCTCCCGGTTTATTGCGATGGCGCATCTGGTGGGCGTGAACCTTGGTTCGCACGGCTTCGGGAAGCGCGCCATCCACGCATGGCGTGGATCTACCCGGTACTCCTCCGCTTTCCAGTAGATCCACGCCATGCGTGGATGCTGTTAGTCTTCGCCAACGCTCCGATGAGGCTTTGCCGCATCAGGTCGGTGCACTGGCAACCATGACCTTCGGCCATGGGGCTCGGCACCGCACAGGCCTAGCATCGAGGAATCCTCTGCTGCTGGAAGTTGCCGATGAAAACCCGTGCCCTGGTGATGTCCGTGCTGTTCGCGCTGGCGGCCACGCCCGCGCTGGCGCAGACCCCGCCACCGGGTGATGCCGCCGCCCCGGGCCTGCTGCGCATCGATGTCGACGCGCGCGACCTGGCCCGGCGCATCTTCAAGGTCACCGCCACCGTGCCAGCCAAGCCCGGTCCGCTGACCCTGCTGTACCCGCAGTGGATTCCCGGCAACCATTCGCCCACTGGCCCCATCGACAAGCTCGCCGGCCTGCGGGTGACCGCCAACGGCAAGCCGTTGGCCTGGCAGCGCGACCAGTTCAACGTATACGCGTTCAAGGTGGAGGTGCCGGCGGGTGTGAGCGAGATCGTCGCCCACTTCGATTTCCTGTCTTCGCAGGGTGGAAGCCAGGGCCGGGTGGTGATGACCCCGGAAATGCTCAACCTGCAGTGGAATGCCAATTCGCTGTATCCGGCCGGCGTGGACGCGCGCAACCTGCAGGCGCAGGCCAGCGTGACGCTGCCCAAGGGCTGGGCCTATGCCACCGCGCTGGAGACCGCGCGCCGCGATGGCGACACCGTGGTGTTCAAGCCGATCTCCTATGACCACCTGGTCGACTCGCCGCTGTTTGCCGGCGAGCATCACCAGCGCATCGACCTCGATCCCGGCGCGAAGGCACCGGTGCACCTGAACGTGTTCGCCGACGATGCCAAATCACTGAAGCCAACCGATGCGCAGCTGAAGGTGCATCGTGCGCTGGTGCAGCAGGCCGACAAACTGTACGGCGCGCGTCACTACGATCACTACGAATTCCTGCTTGCCCTGACCGATCGCCTCGGCGGCATCGGGCTGGAGCATCATCGTTCCAGCGAAAACAGCGCCGACCCGGGGTATTTCACCGAGTGGGACAGCAATGCCTGGATGCGTGACCTGCTGCCGCATGAGTACACCCACTCGTGGAACGGCAAGTACCGTCGCGGTGCCGATCTGGCCACGGCCAACTTCAACACGCCGATGGGCGACAGCCTGCTGTGGGTGTACGAAGGCCAGACCCAGTTCTGGGGCCAGGTGCTGGCCGCGCGTTCCGGGCTGTGGACCATCGAGCAGGCGCGCGACATGCTCGCGAACGTGGCGGCAACCTATGACCGCGGCCGCCCGGGCCTGGCTTGGCGTCCGCTGCAGGACACCACCAACGACCCGACCATCGCCCAGCGCCGCACGTTGCCGTACCGCAATTACCAGATGAGCGAAGACTACTACTCCGGCGGGCAGATGCTGTGGCTGGAGGTAGAGGGCAAGCTGCGGGGGCTGACCGGCAACCGTCGCAGCCTGGATGATTTCGCGCGTGCGTTTTTTGGCGTCGGCAACGGCGATTGGGACGTCAATCCGTACACCTTCGACGACGTGGTGGCGACCTTGAACGGCATCGCGCCGTACGACTGGGCCAGCTTTCTGCGCCAGCGCCTGGACGGGCACGGATCGCTGACCGGCGGCCTGGAACTGGCGGGCTGGAAGCTGGTCTACCGCGATGCGCCAAACGAGGCCTACAAGGCACAGGAAAAGCGCGCGAAGGCGGCGCTGCTGGCCTATTCGCTGGGCGCGACGGTAGTCGACAGCGGCGTAGTCGGTGATGTGGTGTGGGACAGCCCGGCGTTCAATGCCGGCCTGGCGCCGGGCATGAAGGTGATCGCCGTTGGTGGTCGCGAATACAGCAGCCAGCGCTTGAAGGACGCGGTGGCTGCGGCGGCCACTGACAAGGCGCCGATCACACTGCTGGTCAAACAGTTCGACCGCATCGATACGATGAAGATCGACTACCACGGCGGCCTGCAGTATCCGGTGCTGGAACGCATCAGCGGCCGCCCGGATCGCCTTGCAGAGCTGTGGAAGGCGCGATGAGCCTGCGTACGCGCGATGGGCTGATCCTGGTGGTGGCCGTGCTGGCCATCGTCGGCGCCTACCTGGACGGCGACGGGCGTTGGCTGCACTGGTTGGCCAAGCCGGCGACCACGCTGCTGATCGCCGCCATCGCCTGGCAGGCGCGGCCGGTAGCGGATGCGTTCTACCGGCGCGCGGTGCTGGCCGGCATGCTGTTGTCCTGCGTGGGCGATATCGCGCTGATGCTGCCGATCGACGCGTTCGTGCCGGGGCTGGTTGCCTTCCTGCTGGCGCATCTGTGCTACATCGCTGCGTTCCGTGCCGGCCTGCGCGCAGGTCGCGGATTGCTCGCAGCGTTCGTGCTGCTTGCCGCATTCGCTTCGATCAACGTCGCCGGCCTGTGGCCGCATCTGCCGCTGCCGATGCGCCTTCCGGTGCTGGCCTACGTCGTGGTACTGGCCGCCATGGCAGTGCTGGCGCTGGCGCGTTACTGGAAGCGGCCGCACGCCGATGCGTTGGAAGCGGGCAGCGCGCGTTGGGCCGCCTCCGGCGCATTGCTGTTCGTGGCCAGCGATTCGTTGCTGGCGTGGGATCGTTTTGGCGGTGGCCTGCCGTTGGCCAGCCTGCTGGTGCTGTCCACGTACTACGCCGCGCAGTACGCCATCGCCCGCTCGGTGAGATAGCAGAAAAGGGGACGGAGGGGATCAAGTCGCTTTGGCCATCGTCGCGCCACTTGCGACCTGATCCCCTCCGTCCCCTTTTTCTACTGCAGGTTGCCCTTGGCGTCGTAGCGCAGGCGCACGGTCTGGCGGTCGCCCGCCACTTCATCCGGCAACCACACCAGCTTGCCGCCCTTGCGGATGACCACATACACATGGCCGACCTGGGCCGGCGTACGCATCAGGGCATTGCGCTGCTCCTGCAGGGCCTGCGTCACCCGTGGCACGGCATCGAAATCGATGTTGGCCAGTGCGGTGCTGCTGCGGCGCAGGGTGATGGTGGGTGCGAACTGCTGCGGATTCACCGCGTCGCCCTTGCGCCACTGCCCGCGTTGGTAGTGGTAAGCATCCACATGGCCCGGCTGCTGTGGGTCGACCAGGTCGATGTCGATGCGACCGTCGTCATGGAAGTGGATGCTGTGGAAAACGACCAGGCGTTCGCCGGCCAGTCCGGGCATCGCTTCCAGCGCCTGCCTTGCAGCCTGCAGGCGCTCGGTGTCGAGCAGCAGGTTGGGCCGTGCCCGCCCGGGCACGCGCATCGGTTCGAAAGCTGCCCGTGGCGTGGCGATGGCCGCCGTACGCAACGGTTGTTCCCAAGGATGTTGCTGCGTTGCATCCGCAGGCGCGGTCGATGCGGCGCCGCGCAGGGTCGCATCAACGGTCTGTAATACACCGCCCGCCGTGGCGACGCCGGCCAGGGCCAGCACCACGCCGGCGAACACCAGCGGTGTGGACACGGGCCGCTTCACGCGTCCTCCATGCGCACGCTGCGGCGATCATCCGGGTCGTACAGGATGTCGACCTGCCCACGTGGAATGTTGGCCAGTTCGAGCAGCGCAACGAAGCGGCGCACGCTGGCCTGCTGCACGTTGCCCTCGCGGTCGAGGTATTCCAGCTGGAACTCCACCTGCGGTTGTTCGTTGACGTAGGTACCGGTCTGGCGCACATCGAGTACCCGCGCTTCGGCAGCGATACCGCGGTACTTGAGCGCTTCGCCGCGCGCGTCGATCTGCAGCGTGCCGGCCAGCAGGCGCGCCAGCAGGCGCAGGCCGATCAGGTAGCTGCACAGGACCAGTGGGCAGATCAGCAGTGGGTGACCGAATCCGAGGAACGTCCAACCCATGCCATCGCTCTGCAGGCGGTAGGCCATGACGTACGCAGCAGCGACCCCGACGATGCCGACCAGGCCGCCGATGGCCCGGCGCCACAGGCTGGCACGGTCCAGTTCCGGCTGCGCTCCTTCCAGCATCAGATTGGGTGGAGTGCCCGGCGTGCGGCTGAGCAGCACATCCAGCTGTCTGCCCACGGCAAAACGCTGCAGCTGTGGCTTGCTGTCGACCACGATCAGCGTTTCGGTGATCGGCGTGCCGGACAGGTTGTCGAAGGCCAGTTGCAGCCGCCACTGCGCGAAGCCGCGCACCTGCACGCCAGTCTGTTCGGCCTGCTCGATGCGCGCGCTGCGTGGCTCGCCGTTGGCGAGGATGCTGCGTACGCGTTGCAGTGCGCGCGGTGGCGCCAGCAGCAGGTAATGCAGGAAGGCGTACAGCAGCACCAGCCACAGCGCCAGCGACGTCGCCAGCAGGCCAAGCGCCAACCATGGCGCGCTGCGGTCGCCCAGGTCCATCGGCCAGCTGGTGCCGTAATAGAGCAGGCAGGGGAAGGGCAGCGCGAAGAACAACATGAGCGCGCCCAGGAACCAGAGGTAGGCTTTCATGACTCGCCTTCGACGCCGTGGAACAGGCGGCGTAGGGTACTACGCTCAGCGGAATTGCAGGGTCAGCAGGAAGTAGCGCCCCAGCGGATCGTCCAGTCCGGCCATCTGCCCGCCGCTGCCGACAAGGTAGTTCACCGGCCGCGTATCGAGCAGGTTGTGCACGTCCAGAGCGGCAATCACGCGTGGGCTCAGCCGGCGCGCCAGGTGCAGGTTCCAGCGCAGCTGCGCGGGGTTCATGCAGCGGCGCTGGTCATGCTGCTCCTGCGTGCATGCTTCACCGGCCAGCCATGCGCGGGTGCGGCCGACGCGGTTGCCACGCAGGGCGATGTCCCAGGAAGGGTTCTGCCACTGCACGTTGAGAATGCCCGCGTTCGCCGGCGTGGCATGCCCGCGCAGGTCCACCGATTCGCCATGGCTGCGATCACGACGCAGTTCCTGCTGCTTCAACGCATCCAGCGAGAACAGCCATTGCCCGTTGCGGCCGGCATCCACCCGGTACTCGCCACGCAGTACCCAGTTGCGTGAGGTGGTGCGGCCGATGTTGTCGAATGACAGGCGAAGATCACGCAGGCGGCCCTGCTCATCCAGCTCCCAGGTACCGGGATTCCACAGCGCATCGCTGGGTTGCAGGGCGAGGATCTCGTTGCGCAGTTCGACGATGTTGTGGGTAAGTGACAGCGAGAACGCATCGCTCGGTGTCCAGCTGGCAGCCAGCGAGTGGCTGCGCGAGGTCTCCGCTTTCAGTGCATCGTTCTCCACCACCTCTACTTCCACCGCGCAGCCGCCACCGCGCAGCGGGCGCGCGCACGGCGGCAGGGAAGCCGATGCGGGCAGGGGATACAGGCCGAAGTAGCCCGGCGGTCGCCGCCGCTCGAAGATGCTGGGCGCGCGGTAGCCGCGGCCACTGGCCAGCAGGAACGACCAGTGCGGGCTCGGACTCCAGCGCAGGCCGGCACGCGGCGAGAATGCGGTGTCACTGCCATCGCGGTCCAGCCGCGCAGCCACGTCCAGGCGCAGCGTCGGCGCCAACGGCAGGCCCAGTTCGGCGTAGGCGGCGTTGCTTTGCCGGGTCAGCCGGCGCTGCTCCAGCGGCAGGCCCAGGGCCAGCTCACCCTTGCCCAGCAGCGGATCGGGCAGCGACGTCCAGCGCTCGCGGCGCAGGTCGATACCGGTGGCCAGCTGTGCCGCACCGCCTGGCAGTGTCATCAGGGTGCGCTGCATGCCCCACCAGCCCTGCCACTGTTCGGTACGACCGCGGTTGTGGATGGCCGGAAACAGCTCGTCTGCCAGCCCCGGCGGCAGGGTGGAAAAGCCGGGCAGGAAATCCAGCGTTCGTGCGGCCTCCAGCAGACGCTCGCTGCGCACGGTGCCTTCGGTGCGCAGGTCCACCTGGCTGCGCTGCGCGCTGAGGCCGGCATCCCAGCTGCGGCCGGTGCGCTCGCGGCCCATGCCGAAACTGACGTCGCCTTCAGTGGCATGCACGCGCGGGCGCACTTCGCCGCCTTCCTGCAGGACCACATTGAGGATCGCGCCACGGCTGAAATTGAGGGCGACGGCGGTCGGGCCCAGTTCAAAACGCTGGCGGTTGTGGCTGGCGCGTGCTTCCACATAGGCGTAGCGTCCGTCACCGCGCTCGTGGCGATAGCGCAGGTAGCCGGACAGCGTTTCCGATGCCGGCTGCAGCGAGCGCGGGCGGGCGTTGTCGAACCAGCAGCCGTCGTCTTCGCGCTGCAGCGGCGGATGGCACTGCGTGGCCGGGTAGTAATCGCCGTTGCCCAGGATCAGCCCGATCGGGTACAGCGAGGTTTCCGCATGCCAGTCGCGCTGGTCACCGGCCACATGCTGCAGGCGATGCAGGTCGACGCCGGCGAACCAGCGGTCGCCACCTTCGCGCACGCCACCCGTTGCCGCCTGCAGCCGGTACTGATCGCCGTCGCCACGGCTGCTGACACCCGACTGCAGCGTAGCTTCCGGCCCCTCGGCCTGGTCACGCAGGATGATGTTGACCACGCCGGACATCGCATCGGCGCCGTAGATGGCCGACGCGCCGCCACGCACCAGTTCGATGCGCTCGACGAAGCTGAGCGGAATGCCACCCAGATCGGTCAGCCCGCCTTCTTCCAGCGAGACCATTGGATAGCGCGGCAGGCGCCGGCCATTGACCAGGAACAGGGTCGCGCGCGGGCCCATGCCATCCAGGCTGGTGGTGGCCGCTGCGCCGACCGGCAGGTACAGCGAATCGCCACTGCGCGAGGTGCTCAGGGGCGGGTGGCCGTTCATGCCGGGCAGGTGGCGCAACAGGTCGAACAACGTGCCGTAGCCGCTGCGCAGGATGTCTTCGCGGTCGATCACCGTTACTGGGAGCGTGGTCTGCACGGAGGTGCGCGGCAACCGGCTGCCGGTGACATGGATCGGCGCCAGCTCCACCTGCACCGGCTTCGGTGGCGCCGGCGGCGGTGGCCGCTGTACCGGCTGCGCGACCACGTCGGCTGGCGCAGCATGCCGGCGCACCACGAATCCGCCGCTGGGTGTCTGCAGGATGTTCACCGGCATGCCGGCGACGAGCTGCTTCAGCGCAGCGGCCGGCGCCAGCGAGCCGGCGACGCCGCCGCTGCGCAGGTCGGTCAGCTCACGCGCGTCGAATACCAGGGCGATGCCGCTCTGGCGCGCCCATTGCTGCAGGGCCGGCGGCAGGGCGCCGGGAGCGATCCGGTAGTCGACCTGCCTGACGGCTTCTGCTGACGCCGCCGTTGCCGTCACGCCCGGCACCAGCACAACGCACAGCAGGGCCTGCAGCAGGCCCCACCGAAGCGCGTCCCAACGAAGCACACCCGGCGCCGGCATCGGCCGCCGCCTCAGTAGGTGCGGCGCAGTTCCAGCGCGCCATCCGAGCGCGGCTGGCCAGCAATGGACCACCCCAGTTCCAGGGCGGAAAGCAGTTCGTGCGCGTCGCCTGCACGGAAGGTGCCGCTGACCGCTAGGTCGGCGATGTCTGGGTCGGCGACCACCAGTGGCGTGCTGCCATAGCGGTTCATGCGTTCGACCACGGTGGCCAGGGGCGTGCCGTCGAACACCAGCTTGCCCTGTGGCCAGGCCTCGGCGGCAGCGGTCGAGGACAGCTGCGGGCCCGGTTGGATCTTGCCGGAGGCCAGGACCTGCAGCTGCTGGCCCGGCGAGAGCGTGTGCTGCGCGCTGCCACTGGTGACTTCTACCACGCCTTCCAGTAGCGCGACCTCGACCCGGCCGTCAGTCAGCCGTTCCACCTGGAAGGTGGTGCCGATATCGCGGATCGAACTGCCGCCGGCCTGCACCCGCAGCGAGCGCGATGATGGTTCGACCTGCAGCTGGATGCGACCGTGTTCCAGCGCCAGTTCGCGCTTGCGCCAGCCGAAGCGCGCGGTGAGCGTGGTGCCGGCATCGAGCGTGGCGATGCTGCCATCGGCCAGCGTTCGCTGCTGCGGCAGCAGGCTGGCGTTGGCATAGGTCAGCGGTGTGGGGTTGCCATCGGTGTACAGCATCCAGCCCAGGCCAACGGCGAGGCAGACGCCGGCAGCGGCGGCGACACTCGGCAGCCAACGCCGCTGCGGCCTGCGTGCTGTGCGTGCAGCCGCGGTGCGCAACCACGGGTCGCCGGCCAGGCCGGCACTGCGCTGGTGCAGCTTCTCGGCCTGCACCCAGGCGCTGACATGCGCGGGATCCTCGGCCAGCCAGTCCTCAAAGGATTGACGCTCTTCGGGGCTGCAGTCGGGGGCGTCCAGCCGGGCTACCCAGGCGCTTGCGTGTTCAAAAAGCAACGTGTCATCCCTGTTGTCGTTGCGGATCATTCGGTGTCTCCATCATTGTGGAGAGGATCGGGGCCCAGCTCCTTGCGCAGGCCCTGCAATGCACGGGCAATGTGTTTTTCCACGGTCTTGGCGGTGATGCCGCAATGCCGGGCGATCTGTGTATAGCTCATCCCGGTGATGCGGTTGAGCAGGTACACCTCGCGGGCACGTTCGGGAAGCTTGAACAGTGCCTGGCGCAGCAGGGCGAGCATCTGCCCGGATTCTGCCTGACGCAGCGGATCAGGAGAAGCACTGGCGGCTTCTTCGTTGCCGTCGCGCTCGGTCAGCGACAGGTGGTTACGCGATTGCGGCGAGCGCCCGCGGTCTGCCAGGCGGTTGCGGGCAATGCGATACAGCAGCAGCCGCAGCTCCTCGGTGTCGTGCGCGCGGTAGCGGATCAGGCGCTCCATGCAGTCCTGGGCGATGTCCTCGGCATCCTCGGGGCCGACACCGCGGGCGCGCAGGAAAGCACACAGCGGCGCGCGTTCCTCGCGTACGAATGCGATGAAGACATCCGGAACCCCGGGCAGTTCCGGCGCAGGACGGAGCAAAGGGGAGGGCACGGACAGGGGAGGGCCTCGAACGACGATGACGGACGCGTCATCGAGTTTTACGCGACGGTGACCGGATGGGGAAGCCCACGTTTCTTCTGCATTTCCATTGTGAATGCATTCATCTTTTTCCTCGTCGCCGACTGGGGGCGTCCGCCCTGCTGCTGCGTTCTGCTTTCGACCCGCGTGGTGCGGGCGGAGAGAGAGAACGCAATGAAGCATTCGAAGTTGAGCGTCGCCCTGGCAGGCTTGGTGGGTATCGCGACCCTGGGCCAGATGGATGACGTCATGGCAATGAATTATCACGTGCAGGGCGATCGCGTCGTACTCAGCGGCGGTGTCACCGTCGCCGACGTGGTCGCATTGCCGGCGTTGCTGGCCAAGGCGCATGCCGAAGGCCGTCCGATCCGCGAAGTCGTGCTGCGCACCTCCAATGGTGGCGCGCTGATCGCGGGTGAGTGGCTGCAGGGGGTGATCCGCAGCAACGGCCTGAACACCATCGTGTCCGGCCACTGCATCTCGTCCTGCTCGATCATGCAGTCCGGTGGCGTCGAACGTTACCTGGCCGGCGACCTGCCGCTGGTCGACTCGGTGCAGATCCACGCCGCCAGCAGCGGTGGCAAGGTGATCTATACGCCGTCGCCGCGGATGACCAAGATCTACACCGGCAACTACGGCGGCGGCATGGATGCCGGCCTGCTGCACAAGGCCATGTACGAGGTGGTGCAGCCCAACGGCCTGCTGGTGTTCCGCGATCCGGCCCGGACCACCGGCCCGTCGGTCAGCTTCGATCCCGATGGCAGTGGCCGCAAGCTGGAAACCTTCCCCGGGCAGGACATCTACAGCAACAACATCATCACCGCCGCCGGTTACCGCGACCCGGGCGACACCCTGACGGTCACCGGCAATGTCAGCGGCGACATCAACCCGGGCTATCTGCGCACCGCACGCCAGCTGCAGGCGTTCGTCGATGACGACTTCGCGCGCTGGAACGATACCGACTTCGCCACCACGTACATCAACTATGCGGTGAACATCTACAACCGCTCCAGCGCCGGCCCGAACGGCATCGGCCCGGCGTCGGTGCAGGATTACCTCAACGACCCGGGTACACGGCAGCTCCTGCTTGGCCAGTTGCGCCTGGATGAGCTGGATGCCTCCACGCTGGGCAACTCGGCCGGCGTGATCCGCGTCGCCAAGGGCGGCACCTGGCGCACTGCCGAAACCACCGGCGCCGATTTCATGCTGGTGGAGAACGGCACCATCGCCCTGGAAGGCGGTGCCCTGCGCACCCCGGAGCTGCGCGTGCTGGCGGCCGGCATGGTGGTCGGCCACGGTGACATCGCCTCGGTTGCCACCGACTCGAACGCACTGCTCGATGGCACCGGCCCCTCGTTCCGCGAGGATGGCTTCAACCGCCTGCGCGTGTACGGCACCCTGATGCCGCGTGGCGGTGACCTGGTCACCCACGGTTACGTCAACATCATGCCGGGCGGCAAGGTACTGTTCGACGTCACCGAGGCGGGCGGCACCAACAGTGGCCGCCTGCGTGTGGGCGACTTCTACGACAGCGGCACCAACGAGGGTGCACTGGTCATTTCGCCGGGCGCGCACCTGGAACTGAACGTGGCGCAGGGCTTCTACGCCGGCAACTACCAGCGCGAACTGGTGAGCGGCCCGATCTACCAGGGCGGTTTCACCGATGCGGTGCGCCTGGGCGACACCGGCTATACCGCCAGCATCACCAACGGCGAGGTGTTCCGGCCACGCCACAACTCGTTGCTGAGCTTCAACATCAAGCAGACCGCCGAGGGCCTGTCGCTGACGGCGAACCCCGGTTTCGACCAGCTCGCGCAGCTCACCGGCAACAACGGCAACGACGGTCTCGGCCGCGCGCTGGCCACGGCCGGCCAGCGCCAGGATGCCGGCCTGAAGCCGTTGCTGGGTGCACTGCAGTTCGCGGACCGCGATGTGATCGCACAGCAGGCCGGTGCACTGCGCGGTGATGGCCATGCCAGCCTGCGCCTGGCCGACAACGCGCTGGTCGGCAGCATCGGCAGCGTGCTGCAGCAGCACCAGGCCGCACGACGCAGCGGCAGTGGTGACGCCGGTGGCCTGGCGGCACAGGCCGCGCAGGCGGCGTCGGCACAGCCCGGCATGGCCAATGGCAGCCTGTTCAACCAGTTGGCGATGCACCTGGTGGAGCCGGCGGGGGCGGGCGGTGGCAACACCAACTTCGGCGGCGAAGCACCTCGCAACCACGGCCTCTGGGGCCGCGGTTTCGGCAGCCATGGCCGCATCGACGGCGAGGGCGGCGTGGCCGGCCTGAGCCATACCGTCGGCGGCATCGTGCTCGGTGCCGATACGCAGCTGGCCGATGACCGCGTGACGCTGGGCGTCAGCGTTGCCGCCGCCGACATGTCGACCAAGGGGCGCGATGGTTCCGGGTTCACCGGCGACGTGCGCGCGCTGGATGTGGGCGGCTACCTGGATGCCACCTACTCGCGTGGCTACCTCTCGGCCTCGGTGCGCTACACCGACCTGCGCCACGACACCCGCCGCAGCATCGAGGGCATCGACGGCCTGCAGGGCCCGCTGCGTGCCAAGTACAACAACGATGCGATCTCGGCCCGCCTGGAACACGGCTTCTCGTTCACCACCGCCAAGGGCGTGGTGATCCAGCCGCTGCTGCCGGTGGTCGATTACGCGCGCACCTCGGCCACCCGTTTCAATGAAGGGCAGGGTGCTGGCGCGCTGGTTGGGCGTGGTGACAGCCTGGAGAGCATCCGGGTCGGCGCGGGCCTGCAGTTGTTCAAGACATTCGAAGGCAACAACGGCGAGCGCATCACCCCGCGCGCGCGCGTGGTCTGGCAGAAGGAACTGGGCGACACCCAGGCCCGTTACAGCACCGGCTTCGCCGCTGCGCCGGACCTGGTGTTCGGTGCCAGCAGCCAGACCGTGGGCGAGCAGGTGCTGGCCTGGAACCTGGGCGTGACCAGCCGCGCCAGTGATCGCCTGTCGGTGATGGTCGACTACGTGGGCGAGCGTCGCGACGGCCAGTTGCAGAACGGCGTGATGCTGGGCCTGGGCTATACGTTCTAAGGCAGTAGCGGCACCGGCGGCCTTCGCGCCGCGGGTGCCATCCCCATCGGTCTGCGGGTGCGCTATGGTCGTGGCGGATTTCCGCGCAGACCTTGCCATGCACATCGCCGTATTCAGTGCCCGTCCCTACGATCGCCGCTTTCTCGAGGAAGCCAACGCGCGCGAAGCGGCAGAGCAGCCGTTCCAGTTCGTGTACTTCGACGCCGCGCTGGACGTGCACACCGCCGCACTGGCACAGGACTGCGCTGCCGTCTGCGTGTTCGTCAATGACCGGCTCGATGCGCCGGTGCTGCAGGCCCTGCATGCACTGGGCGTGCGCGCGGTACTGCTGCGCTGCGCCGGCTTCAACAATGTGGATCTGGCCGCTGCGAACGCGCTCGGCCTGTTCGTCGCCCGCGTGCCGGCCTACTCGCCGGAAGCCGTGGCCGAACACGCACTGGCGCTGGTGATGACCCTCAACCGGCAGACCCATCGCGCCTACAACCGCGTGCGCGAGGGCAACTTCATGCTTGATGGCCTGCTCGGCCGCACCCTGCATGGCAAAACCGTGGGCATCGTCGGTACCGGCAAGATCGGGCTGGCCACCGCGCGCATCTTCCGCGGCATGGGCTGCACCGTGCTGGGGCACGATCCGTATCCTTCGCCGGCGTTCGCCGAGATCGGCGCGATGGTGGAACTGGAGGAGCTGCTCTCGCGCTCGGATATCGTCTCGCTGCATTGCCCGTTGACCCCCGATACCCAGCACCTGATCGACGACGCCTCGCTGGCGCGGATGAAGCCCGGCGCGATGCTGGTCAACACCTCGCGTGGCGGCCTGGTCGATACCCATGCGGTGATCCGCGCGCTGAAGTCGCGCCGGCTGGGCCACCTGGCCATCGACGTCTACGAGCAGGAAAGCGCGCTGTTCTTCCAGGACCTGTCCGGCGAGATCATCGACGACGAGGCCTTCCAGCGGTTGATGACCTTCCCCAACGTGCTGGTGACCGGCCACCAGGGCTTCTTCACCGTGGAGGCGCTGCAGGAGATCTCGGCGATCACGCTGGGCAACCTGGCCGATTTCGCGGCCGGGCGGGAGTGTGGGAACCGGGTGGCGGCGGGTTGAGAGCCCGGGCGGGCAAGCGTTTGGCGGCAATCGTCACGACCGGATTGACCGCAGGGGTGGGGCGACCGTAAAATCGCCTGCTCAGCCGGAATAGCTCAGTTGGTAGAGCGGCGCATTCGTAATGCGTAGGTCGTAGGTTCGATTCCTATTTCCGGCACCAGTTGTAATGAAAAGCCCCGGCCTCGGTCGGGGCTTTTTGTTTGGCCGGCACGGCCATTGGTAGTGCCGGCCGCTGGCCGGCTGCTTCAGTAGTGCCAGCCCATGGCTGGCAGCCCAGAATTTCGAGCCTGCGGCTCGCTCGTCCCTCCGGCTTCCCAGGCACTTAGTTCTTCGTGCTATAGCTGACCTGTAGGCCGCATTCGGCCCCAATGGGCCGTCAAATTCCTCGATCCCCATTTCCTGTGCTCTGAATACCCGGCCTTGCTTCAAGGCTCTTTCAGGGATTGGAAGGATGGGGAGTTTCGGGGGAACTGCAGGCGGCGTGTCCACCCGCTTCAGGGGAATCGAAGGTCGAATTCGGAAGCTGGGTGCTTTAGGCACTTGGCCGCGCTGCGTGCTGCTGATTGGATTCGGCCTGGCACCCTCCGCAATTGCCCAGACGACGGTCACGTACATCTACACCGACGCTTTGGGGGCGGTGGTGGCTCAGACGAATGCCCATGGCAATGCGATTAGGCGATATGACTATGAGCCCTACGGTGCAGTGGTAGGTGGTCAGGTTAAGGATGGCCCGGGATATACCGGGCATGTGAGTGACTCGGCCACTGGCCTACGCTACATGTAGCAACGTTCTTGCCGGACTGAAATTTCATTCGGTGAGCACGTGATCGCCGTCACTTGTGAATGAATTGTGAATCGTGTTACACATGTCGTGCGGGTCAACTGGGGAGTTGATCAGCACTAGCGGGTATGCGTTGAAGACTGCTCCAACCTGCAGTGACAGGTGGTGCAGGCCGCGTCATGGACGAAGGGAAATCCACCATATGAAGCGTTTCCAAGGAACGGCGCGCCGTTCGTTGTTGTGCCTGCTCGTACTTCTTGCTGGGCCAGCGATGGCCGCGCAGCCATGGCAGGAATACTCCAAGCTCATCAAATCTCGCGAACAGATCACATCTGAAGGCCCGCAACTGTTCGGTGATTCAGTGAATCTGTATACCGGCGAGCTCAGCTTTGCGGTGAGCGAGGTTTCAATCCCCGGAAACAATGCCTTGCCCGTGGCGCTGGGCAGGAAGTACGTGGTTCCCGGAGAGGGCATCCCCAATCACCCCATGGGCGATTGGGACATCGATATCCCCTTCGTCGGCGGCACGTTTGAGCATGACTCGGGCTGGAACGTGACAACCGCGCAACCCTGGGCTCGCTGCTCCTCGCCAGTGGAAGCGTGGGAGGGCGCACCTCTGGTGGTGGGCGTCCAGGGCATGTCAACCGTGGACTCGTGGGAGATGTGGCACGGCAATCAGCTCTTTACATCTACTACGGGTCCGCAGGAACTGCTGTTCCGCGTAGCCGGTTCGCCCGCGGGCCCAAGTGACGGGCGAGTGTACCCGTGGCTGACGACCCAGAACTGGACGCTGTCGTGCTTGCCCACACTAAAAAGCGGCCATGCGGGCGAGGGGTTTCTTGCACACGCCCCAGACGGAACCAAGTACCACTTCGATTGGATGGTCGTTACGCCTGTGGAGCCCTTCGCCAAGCCGAAGATCCAGGACGGAGTCGTGGTCGATCACGTGTTCCTACGTGACCGCATACGCCTGTATCCATCCCTCGTCGAGGATCGTCAGGGAAACTGGGTCAGATATCACTGGTCCGGCTCTCAATTGACGCTTATCGAAGCAAGCGATGGTCGGCGGATCGATATCACCTGGACGTCAGGCCGGATATCGCAGGTCAGAACGGGTACCCGTACCTGGCACTACGAATACAACCCGTGGGGAATTCTCCTGCAGGTTACGCGTCCAGATGGTCGCCAATGGAAGTACGACCACTCACAGGTGGCGGGGATCATCTATGACCCTAGAGAAGAGTCCGTTGCTGACGCGTTGGGGCAGCGGCGGCGCTTTGTCCAGGATCAAGGAGTGATATGTGCTTGGATGCGAGTGTTGAAGGACACGCCGAGCGTCCTTCGAATGACGCACCCAACCGGCGTCACAGGTGAGTTCACCTTGGGCACCGTCCGCAATGGCCGTACGGGCGTTGCATCAGATTGCCTCTTCCCGATGATCGGACTGAATGACTTCATACCTGATCCACCCGGCGACACCATTTCAAGTACGTTGCCGATTCGCTTCGATACCTTGGCGTTGAGGGCGAAACGCATTGTTGGTAGCGGTGTGGATCTCACCTGGCGCTATGACTACGCTCCGCCCAGCGCCCAAGCCATCACTGACTGCAGGCCCGGAAACTGCCAGACAACCAAGACCAGCACGGTGACTGCACCTGACCAGTCAACCACGGTCTTGACCTATGGCATCTATTTTCAGGAAAACGAGGGAAAGCTGCTGCGTACCGAAGTGCGCCAGAACGGCGGCACGTTGCGAACCACTGATGACATCTATGTGAGCAATGCTGAGGTTGTGTCGCAGCCATTTCCGGCCCGGGTCGGGATCAGCTCGCAAGGGCGGCAGGATACGTTCGCCAGTGAAACCTGGCGCCCCCTTCGTGAGCGGCGGATCACCGAGGGCGGGACGGTGTTTTCCTCCACCGTCGAGCAGTTCGACACGCTGACGCGTCCCCTGCGCGAGAAACGCCACAATTCGCTGGGAGAGTCGCGTACCACCGCGACTGAATTCCGCGATGAGGGGATCCGTTGGATTCTTGGGCAGGTTGCCAAGGTGACCAGCGTCGACTCCGGTCTGGAGATCTCCCGCACTGACTTTGATGCGTTTGCGCGCCCGTCCCAGAGCTGGTCCTTTGGTCGCCTTGATTCAACCACTGAATACGATGTTGATGGCACCGTGTCGCGTTACGTCGACGCCAATGGCAATGCTACGCGTCTCTCCTCGTGGAAGCGCGGCTCTCCCCAGCTTATCCAATTCGCGGACGGTGCGAGTGTGCAGGCCACAGTTGACGACCACGGCTGGTTGCGCTCGGTTACTGATGAGAACGGATTCACCACGTCCTATGACTACGACATCATGGGGCGCATCAGTGGCATCAACCAGCCATCCGGCGACAGTGTTGCCTGGAGTCCAACGAACATTTCGCTGGAGTACATGCAGGCGGCTGAGAACGGTATTCCTGCTGGTCACTGGCGGCGGAGCGTAACCACCGGTGACGCCCGGTCGGAGACCTATCTGGATGCGTTGTTCCGGCCGGTGCTGACCCATGCTTTTGATGCTCGTAATGTAGCCGGCACACAATCATTTGTCCGCTCTGTCCTTGATCATGAGGGACGAACGCTGTTCACTTCCTATCCGCACGCGTCGCTGCCAGCAGCAACAGGTACGTGGCAGGAGTTCGATGCGTTAGGCCGTCTGGTGGCCACGTCGCAGGATAGTGAGCTCGGTTTGCTTACAAGCTACGTCAGCTACAGCGGTGGCAACTCCGTCCGTATCCAGAACCCCCGTGGCCAAGTGACAGTCACGCGATACGAAAGCTTCGATGCACCTGCCCAAGACAACCCTGTGCTGATCGAGCACCCCGAAGGGGCGCGCACAGCAATCAGTCGGGATGTTCTTGGAAAGCCGCTGAGCATAATGCGGTACAGCATCGATGGGGCGACCTCTCTGCTGCGGAAGTTCATCTATTCCGGCGACCAGCGTCTGTGCAAGAGCATCGAGCCGGAAACCGGCGCGACGGCTATGGGTTATGACGCTGCAGGCAATCTGGCATGGTCTGCATCCGGTCTGGCTAGCCTTTCCGATGCGTGTGACGAGCCGGCAGCAAGGGCATCAGGGCGCCTCGCTACACGCACCTACGATGCACGTAATCGACTGAAGACGCTGGCATTCCCTGACAACAATGGCAGCCAGTCCTGGACGTATGCGCCTGACGGAAAGACGGCGTCCGTAACCACCCAGAATCAACTGGGAGCAACGAATGCGACAAGCATGTTCGAGTACAACCGCCGGCGACTGCTCGTTGGCGAAGAATCGCGAATTCTGAATGGGTCGACGCAGACCCTTGGCTACGCCTACGACAGTATGGGGAACATTGCAGGCGTGCGATATCCGAGCGGCAGCTATGTACACTACGCGCCCGATGCGCTGGGAAGGCCCACCCAAGTGGGTGACCAGGTAACGCAGATCAGGTATCACGCCAATGGAAGTGTGGCGTCCTTCACCTATGCCAATGGCATCGCGCATTCGTCGCCACAGAATGCACGGCAGCTGCCTCTGCAGATCAATGACGCAGGTGTGCAGGGTCTGCAGTATCAGTACGATCAGAACGGCAACGTCAACGCAATCAATGATGCAGTCGACGCTGTGCGCAATCGCACGATGAGTTATGACGGCCTGGATCGCTTGACACGAGTTCAATCGCCGTCATTCGAGGGTACGGGGGTCTTTGAGTATGGCTATGACGCGCTCGACAACTTGACCCGGGTCAGTCGTGGTGGGGTGACGGACCACTCTTATCTTTACGACGCGTCAAATCGCCTGACCAATGTCCGCAACGCGGCCGGCGCCACGGTGATAGGGCTGAACTACGACGTCCAGGGCAATCTGAGCACGCGAAACGGGCAGGCCTTTGTCTTCGATGCGGGTAATCGCTTGCGTGCTGCTGCAGGCAAGGAGCGCTATGACTATGATGGCTTTGGACGTCGTGTCCAAGCCATCGACACCGAGGAGCGTGGAATCCGCTCGCTCTATGGCAATGATGGCGTCCTGCGTTGGCAATACAACCAGCGTGATGGAAAGATCCTGGAGTATCTGTACGTGGGCGGCCGCCTGGTCGCACAGGTTGAGCAGCCTGCAATGATGGGGGTTCCTGTACTGGTTGCTCCTGTGATGGACTCTACAGGCACTTTCAGTGTGGGTTGGTCGGACGTGGGCGCTGTGTCCTATGAGCTGCAGGCGTCCATCAATGCAGGAGCGACTTGGGCGCAGGTCTACCGTGGCGGCTCCCGCACCGCAAACGTTCAGGTAGGCGCCGCCGGGTCCTATCTGTATCGCGTGCGCGCATGCGATGGTAGTACCTGCGCTGCCTGGAGTTCCGTCGTGAAGACGGATGTCATCTTCAAGCCGGCCACGGCGCCGGTGCTGGTTGCACCAGGTATTGGCCTGTCTGGTACGTTCAACATCGAATGGAGTGCTGTGGCTGCGGCAACGCGCTATGCGCTGGAAGAGGCCGGCTCCGCAGCCGGCCCCTATACGGTGATATACGATGCGGGGCTGCTGAGTTTCGCTGTCACTTCGCGCCCGGCGGGTGACCACTTCTACAGGATTCAAGCCTGCAATGTTGCGGGGTGCAGTCCTTGGTCTGCTCCGGCCAAAGTTGCTGTGGTGCATCCGTCGGGATCATCCCCGGTGCTCAGCGTGCCGACCACAAGCATCAATGGTGTAGTGGCAGTTCAGTGGTCGGGTATCGCCGGCACTGCCAGGTACGAGCTTGAACGCGCTGCTGCCGAAGGCTGGGCGCAGATCTACAGTGGCGCTGCCCTGTCATTCAATGAACAGGGACTGGCATCCGGTATCCATCGCTATCGAGTGCGAACCTGCAATGCGGCCGGCTGTAGTGCCTGGTCTGCTGAGGCGGTCACGACCATGGTGCGCGTGCCTGCTGTCGCACCGGTCATTGCGTTGTCCTCTACACAAGCCAGCGGCACCTACAGCGTGAGTTGGTCGGCGATTGCCGATGCGGCAACCTACACGTTGCAGGAGCAATCGGCCGGCGGTAGCTGGGCCGTCGCATACAGCGGTGAAGCTCGGAGCTTTGCAGTCAGTGGCAAGGGAAACGGCACTTGGTCGTATCGCACGCAGGCCTGTAACGCAGCGGGTTGTGGTCCGTTCTCGGTCGTGTCTGCCACCGAGGTTCTGTTGCCACCGGGGGCGCCCGCAGTTAGTGCCCCTGGCTCTTCCGCGACCGGTAGTTTTGCTGTCACCTGGACATCTGTGCCGACCGCAACGACCTATAGGCTCGAGCAGTACAGCGGTGCTGCTTGGACCGAGGTGTATGCAGGCTCGGGATCCAGTTTTACCGTTGGAGGACGAAGCACTGGTACCTGGTCCTATCGCGCCGTTGCATGCAATGCCAGTGGATGTGGCACATATTCAACGGCTGTAAGCACCCAGGTTCTGTTGCCTCCGCCTTCACCTTCGTTGCAGGCGCCTCCATCGTCCGACTCCGGTGCCTATCGTGTGTCCTGGTCGACCGTGGCGACTGCCATAAGCTATGACGTGGAGCAGTCTGCGGGAGGTGGTTGGTCCAGCGTTTCCAGTGGCACCAGTACTTCGGTCGATCTGACTGGACGTCCCAACGGCACGTATCGCTATCGTGCGCGTGCGTGCAATACGTCGGGTTGTGGCGGATGGTCGGCTGAGATCTCCGTCGTGGTTGTGTTGACCCCGCAATCCGCACCGGTGCTGAGCGTGGAGGCGGAGAGCGGTTGGCGGGTCGCCTATCCCAGTTGGACCCAGGTTCACCTTGCCAATGAGTATCGTCTGCAACGCCGCTTCAACGGTGGTGGCTGGCAGGAAGTGGCCCGTGGGGCAATGAATAGGGTCGAATTGTCGGTGTATCCGGGAGCACATGCGTTTCGTGTTCAGGCCTGCAACGGAGAGGCGTGCGGACCCTGGTCTGCGGAGGCCAACACATTTGCTCTTCCCGACCCTCCTTCATGGGCCTATGCCGAGTATATAAAGGGTGGTTGCAGAGTCACCTGGAATGGTTCTGAGGGGGCCACCTATTCCACGATCGAAGATGACTTCGGCGTGCGCGTGGCTGGGAACGAAATGGTTTTTGCAACGTGCTCGTGGGCGTACACGGTGCGTAATTGCTTGGATGGCCACTGCAGCCAAGGGAAAACTGTACAACCGGAGGGGGGCGACCCATGGCTGTAATGGTACGGGCAAGCCAATGCGCTATTGGGTTGGCAGGGCGCATTTTCATGAAGTCTGCGTCAAGGGTTGTCGGGTTGATCCGAGGGACATGGCAGCAACTCATGATTGCCGCCCTGCTGCTCACTGGGCAGGTTCAGGCCCAGACGACTGTCACATACATCCATACCGATGCCCTCGGTTCGGTTGTTGCCGAGAGCGATGCCAATGGCAACGTGATCAAGCGCTATGACTACGAGCCCTACGGAGCCGTAGTAGGAGGTCAGGTCACGGACGGGCCGGGTTATACCGGGCACGTGAGCGACTCGGCTACTGGGCTGAGTTACATGCAGCAGCGGTACTATGATCCGCAGTTGGGTATGTTCCTGTCGGTCGATCCGGTGACTGCGTATGACCGGCCGGTAGGGCAGTTCAATCGATACCGGTATGCGAACGGTAATCCGTACAAGTTCACAGATCCAGACGGGCGGGAGAGTGGTGCAGCCTTCAAGGTAATCAACGACGCCACGAATGGGCAGCCGATTACTCCACCGCCCAGAAATCCAAGCGACAGACTCGGGCCGGCAATTGGCGCTGCACTGACAGCAGTTCTGGCCGCTCCAGTGCTGGCAGAGGTAGGTCTGGTCGCAATGGCAAATCCAGGAGCAGTTGCCACGGCAGCCGAAATTGGTGCAGGAGCTGCTGGTGTCACGGGCACCTCTGGCGCGGTGGCGGGAAAGATCACCGGGTACACGAAGCATGGGTTGAATCAGGCGATCTCCCGCGATGGTGGCAGAGGTGTTTCTGCAAAGGCCATACTATCGGCGGTAAAAGACCCTGCGAAGGTTGCCGAGCAGGTCGGTGGCAGGACTGCTTACACCGGGAAAGATGCGAAGGTAGTCCTGAATGGTGAGGGGAAGGTCATAACTGCCATTCCAAGAAGCAGCGATGGGTTGAGAGACCCGAAGGTGAAGTGAAATGAAACGGTCTATCTCGTCCCGTCTGCATTCTCTGTTGGTTGAAATCGCAGCGAAGCACAGCCTTCACTTGCCTGAAGAGGGAATCAAGCACCTTGTCAAACAGGACCGCGAGTCGCTGATCGATGCATTAGTGCAAGAGTTTTCGGAGACCGGTTTGGGATCTGACGATGAGCCTAATCAACGAGGCGTCGAGATCGAAGAGATCATCGATTTCGTTGGCGCTATCGCTGATCAGACTGATGCGTCTAGCGACTAGGCAATGGTTTATTTGGAGCCGTAGGCGGCCGGTCGCAGGTTCGATTCCTGTTTCCGGTACCAGTTGTAATGAAAAGCCCCGGCCTTGGTCGGGGCTTTTTGTTTGGGTGAGTGTTGGAGCTCATTGATTGGTGAGGGATTCGCTGCAAGCTGGTCATTGGTGGGCATCCATGTTGCCCTTTGCGGATGGTTCGTGTCCGCGCAGATCATTCGCGGTATCCACTGACGTGCTGGCTTCAGACTCGCTTAGGGATCGCGGCGAGACCGGCGAGTCTGATAGCGAAAGGGCGGTTTCAAGGGTTAACGCTGCTGACTTCTAGCAAATTCTTCAGACGCACAAAGACCTCGGGGACCCGATGAAAGAGTTCCTGAAGACTTAGATTTTTGTCCAGAACAATCCATCTGCGGCTGGCGTCACTGTGTGTTGAAAATCGTGGGTCGTACTCCGCAAGTAGTCCTCGAAGTTGCTTCGCTTCAGCTTCAGAGCGGGCGTGATGTGAGTTCCACACCAGAGAAACTCTGAACTGAGTTCTATCCTTGTTTGAGTAGGTGATGCTTAGATAGACAGGCCACCAATCACCATTGAAGTACCTTTCCCAGCCAGTAGGGCATATGTCCATCCATACGCGCCCATGCTCTAGAGAATCGGTTGTCAAGCCTGGAACACGTGCCAGCAACGATGAAGCTACTGACGCCATGCCCTGTGTTTCGCGGAGTAGGTCTCCAAGTGAACGATTCTGGAGCATGAATTCGAGTTCAGCAGGCGGCGCACGACTTGACAGCCATTCAGTCTCGATGCGTTTTATCGACATCGAAAGCAAACGCTTGATGGCATCGCTGTGATCATGGTGCAACGCCGAAGCTAGTTCTATGCTTCTTTTGCTCTGAGGGCTGTCCCAGTCGGTCTGCCTATTGCAGTAACTCACAACAAGCCTCGCTGCATTGTTCCCCCGTTCCATGTGCATCAACGCGCGATTGGCAGACACCTGGAGCCACTCGTAGCCGATATGAAGCCACGTGCTAGCGCTCGGGAGCTCCTTTTCATCATCCCCTTGGAAGTAGCGGTCTAGGGCGATGAACGCGCAATCATAATCCTTTAGATTTGAGTTGGACGATGCAATATCATCGAATTTTGTCTTATAGCTATCGAGCTGGTGGTCTGAGTGATTCATTCCAGCCTTGTTCTCAATAACCAGAATGAAATGATTCTGTGGGTCAATTACGAAGAGGTCCACCCGCTCTCTCGCGTTAATTCCCAGTTCCCGGGCAACGAACGCCGAGCCAAAGGTCGCTGTACGAATGCGAGAGGGGGGCCAAGCAGAGAAGAATCGGGAAGTTCTACCTCTTCCATCAAGGACAGCGGTTGAGCGAGCAGACGTAGTTGCAGCGATTAGTAGGTCACGTAGGATCTGGTCCCCCTGTCCATGTCCCTCGCGGGGATCGAGTAGCCAAGCTAGCATGCTGGAGTGCTGGTTCTCGGATAGATTTATCACGTCGAGCAAATCGTCACTTGTGCGTAATAACTCGCACAATTCAACAACTCGAGGATCAATGAAAAATGCTTCTAACGCTTCTTCAATATCTGCTGTCACATCAAGTTCCACATTTTGGGCTGGACGTGCCCTCGAGCTTAGGAGGGCTGGCTCGCGACTGTCTCTTATCTAGTCTTGGTTGAATGGAATGATAGTCGCGAGTTCATCCTCTACATCCAGTCCATAGGCAGTGGAAACTTCGGCAATTGCTAAGCCGAAGACTTTCCTTAGTCTCGTTAATTCGCGGCTGAGAATGGATTTTTTAACGGGGAAGGGGAGTGCATCAAATCTTGGGGATCCGACGATGTCGCAGAACTTTCGACACGCTCTTCGCATTTTCGCCGAGCTCTTGCCGAGTGGCGTGTCTGCTCCAGTTTTTTGAATTGTATCCGTAAGATTTCTGCGGATTTGTTCAACCGAGATAAGGCAGTACTGATGGCCCTCCATCTCCTCTGGTCGATAAAGAACCCTTCTATCCTCCAGCTCTCGTATGAGATTTCGAGCAGTGGTTACATCTGCCGTCACTGGTGTCCACTGTATTCCAAGGATTGGCGTGCTGATTCCTGTAAGATGGCTTAGTATTTCTTTATAGTTCAAGGGTTCTACCTTTTAATTAAAAGAGAATCGCTTACTTGGGTTGTGCGCAAATTGGTTGCTGGAGTATGGGGTGCTATTGGCGTCCACTATCGCTTGCTTGCTGACATCTGCGGTCGCCCATCGACGATGCAGATTTCAGAGGCTGGAAGTCCTGCCTCAAGCCGTGCGGATCGAGTTCGGCTCAGCTCAGACATCTTCTGGGAACTAAGGTTGCCTATATCAATCACGACGTAGAATGCTTTGGTTGTCCCTTCTGCACCCTTATAGGCTTCAAGTTGTTTTGTATAGCCGGCGACTAGCTTCGGATTGGTGGATCGCTTGAGTTCAGCGAGAACCTTAACATTGGCGCCGTTGGACATCTTAAAATCTACCGGCCCACATCCTGCGTCTGATTCGGGGGATAGGTCGAGGTTGTTCGCCTCGCAGTACGCAGCTGCGACTGCGTAAAACAGGCGCTGCATCGCCTTTTCTAAGCGGGCTGTTGTCAACTTTTCATTCCACAGATCTTTCCACAGACCCTTATCCTCAATTAGTGATTTGAATTTGTCGATAATTTTCGTCACGGCGTCCGTCGCTTCGGTCAGATTCAAACTTCGCCCGGAGTATTGATGCAGTGACAAGGGCTCTGAGGCTGCTATGCGCTCCCTTAGATCCGCTGGATAAATCTCGCCGCGATGGTCATTCTTTAGGTCGTAGGGGGCGTCCGCAGCAGCTCTAAGCAGGTCCAAGAGCATTTCAAAAGATGTCTTGCTTTTAAGCGCGAGTTTGAGTGTCTCATCCTTGTCACGCCTCGTTTTCGCCCGCCAGATATCTCCGATCTGAGCACTCACTCTATTCTTAAGGTCTTCGGTTATCTGGGCAGCTTCGCTTATCGCGCTCCAGTCGGCAGCGATCGGGAGGTCTCTAACGATATCGCGCGGAACTAGGAGGATTGGCTCGCTGGGCTTAAGTGGGTTCCACGGAAGCTGCTGCTTCTTCCCGGCAAGCGTAAAATCTTGAACTTGGATTTGGAGCTGCGTGCAAGCGCGAAGCGTAAAGGCAGCTAGGCAGTCGACCAGGATGTTGGTCGTCATATCGCTGATACGATCTGGGCCTACCCCGGCTTCAAACAGGCAAAGAACCATGAAAAGGTTGGGATCCCGCACTCCAATGGAAATGGCCTGTTTGGCGTTGATAGCTAAATTATCTATAAGTTTTGAGCCAAACCCGGATCCGGAGACCCCGCTTGAGTAGCCAAGATGAGTGTAGGGGACTTCATGAAATTTCAGCAGATTTCTGGCGGATCTTTCCGCGAGGTCGCCCGGTTCCTTAGATTCTAAAAGAAGGGCGCATATGCTCTCAAACCTTGCGATGTACGCTTCGGTTGCGCACTTTGCGAATTCGTCGTCTGATGCATCATCCAGAAGAAGAGGGTCGATGAAGAGGTTGGTGTCGCAATTGAGTGTCACATCAATCGCGCCCACGGATTCCAGTTGAGCCTGCGTGACCTTCCACGCCATCGAAAGTGTTACTGGTTCATTAGAGGTCATCGCTATTCCTTAAGATCGAAGCTTGCCCCTTTGAGAAGGGAAAGCGGTTCTTCCGTTAACAAAGCAAGTGCTGCAATTCCTTGTTGCTGAACTTGAATCTGCCGTCAGTACTTCTCATCTACTGAATCACTTGCTCCAATGACCAATCACCCATTCCCATTGATGGGTCGAGTAATCCCACCGCCAGTGGGCACGTACCCATTTGGTCTTTCCGATAGGCCGGATGGTCTGGATGTTCTGAATTCGATCCGGTGGTTTTGGCGGCTTGGGTGGATGGATCTTTCGTATGGCCATAAATCGACTCTCCTCTAAAGTAGTGGGAGTGGATCGCGACGACTTGAGTTGAAGTCAGTAGCTCTCTAAGAGAGCGTTGGGGCAGAGTTATCCGCCTTATGGCAGAAACTGTGATGGCGGTCAAGTTGCGGGCTGGATGTGATCTTCCTAGCCCATCCCTGCAATCGAACTCGCGGACGATCCTCATCCAAACACCGCCTCGCATCCTGTCCTAAGTTGGCTCTATCGCCACTTACGGACAACCCGCCCGATGTCATCTGCCCTCACCAAGCGCATCGTTCTTACAGCAGAACCCCGTGATCGCCCCTACGAGCTCAGGGACGCTCAGGTTCGCGGCCTGATCTTGCGAGTGCAGCCATCAGGGCACAAGGCGTGGATTGTGACCTGGGCGCACGGTAAGCGTCGTACCTTGGGTTCGGTCGAACATCTGACACTTGATCAGGCCCGCGACCAAGCCCGGCAAGCGGTCGCTGAGTACGTTCAGTCCGGATTGCCGGCGCTCGCAAAGTCCAAGCCCACCAGTTGCACTCTCGAAGTGCTCCTTAACGATCACTTCGAACCTTGGGCCGTTGCTGAGCTTAAGGGTGGTTGTCAGTATCCTGACCGCATCCGATCCGTGTTCCCTTGGCTGCTGCGTCGTCAGATCATTGAGATTGACGTGCCCACCATGGAGCGATGGTGGCGCGAGCGTGTCACTGGCCCTGACGCCGTGACCAAGGCTACCGCAGCGCGCGACTTTGCTTGCCTGAGGTCAGCGCTTTCGCGGGCTGTGGAGTGGAAGTTGATCGAGACCAATCCCCTCATGGGCATGCGTCAGCGATCAGCAGCTAGCCGCAAGGTGGTTCGGTTCCTGTCCCCGGACGAAGAAGCGATGCTCCGGGCCGCGCTCGCAGCGCGCGATCTAGCCGGGGTTGAGGGCAGGGCGAACGCTAATGCGGCCCGTCGCCGGTACCAGCAAGCGGTTCTGCCTGATTTGCCGATGGACGGGTATGTCGATCACCTAACGCCCGTGGTTCTTACAGCCATGAACACCGGTATGAGACGGGGTGAGCTGCTGTCGATGACATGGGCCGACATCAACTGGGAAGCAAAGATGCTCACCATCCAGGCGGAGAACGCCAAGTCCGGCAGGCAGCGTCACATCCCTCTGAACACCGAAGCTATGGAAGTCCTGCAGCGTTGGGCTGGGCAAGCGGGCGAGCGCCGTGCGGGCAAAGTCTTCGACGTGACCGACATCAAAAAGGGGTGGGGAAAACTCATAGCCGATGCCCGCATTGAAGAGTTCCGCTTCCATGATCTGCGCCATCATTTCGCATCACGCTTGGTGCGGGCAGGGGTGGACCTGAACACCGTGCGGGAGCTCTTGGGACACGCAGACATCACCATGACTCTTCGCTACGCCCACCTGGCCCCGGACACCCTGGCGGCGGCAGTTGCCAAGCTGGCGGCGTGAGAGCGCTAGCGCCTCTGTGTTCCAGCCAAACGCTCGAGCTCTTCCCGCATCCTTTGGCGCTCCGCAGAGGGAAGCTTGGCGAAAGCCAAGATCGCCGCAGCTAGGTCATCGTCCTCAGCGAAGATGCGACGGCAGCTGCAGTGCCCTTTGTTCCCGGAGGCGCGGGTACGGCAATCAAGGCCGCCAGGGGACTTGATAAGGCTGTTGACGGTGCGCGCACAGCTGAAAAGCTTGGCGACGCGGGCAAGATGGTTGGAGATCTTCCAAAACCACCCACGGGGCCGGGGGCAGTTCCAGTAGCACAACGAGACCCACAGCGGTTGTTCACTGATTCCGCACGAGAATCCAAGCGAGCTGAACAAGGTGGAAAGTGCGCGACGGGTTGCGGGACGTCAATTGATCGGAGCAATTCCGCCGGGCATCATGTCGAGCGACACGCCGACGGTGGTCCTACAACATCCTCCAATCATGCCGAGGTCTGTTTGGACTGCCACAAGCAATTGCACGGGAGAGATTAACAATGAATGAGACGACCATAGCTAAAGATGGTGAGAACGAGATTGCGGTGCCGCAAGCTTGGCGGCCCACGCTCGCAGCCATCGTCGATGCTCTGATTCAAGGGGGCGAACCATCGCTACCGCAGGTAACCCTTCAGGCCCCAGATGTGTGGGCAAGCGCGCTAGAGAGCATTCGCGCGTATGGCGCACACTTGAAAAGGCTGCCAGATGAGTCCTGGAATTCTTCCGTCTGCATCTGGTATGGAGATTTTTGGAATGTTCTGGTTGATCTTTACACAGAAGAGGAGGGACGGAGTGATCTAGCGCTTCAGGCTCACGTGTACGAAGTTGGTGATGGATATCGATACGAGGTGGTTTTGGTATACGTTCCGTAAAACCTGTAGGTCTGTTCGAATTCCATCGGTTTTCAAATTAAGCGGTGACTGAATTGGCGGCTACATGTGGCGGGGCTATGCACTGCGGACGATCCTCATCCAAACACCGTCTCGTATCCTGTCCTAAGTTGGCCTTATCGCCACTTATGGACAACCCGCCCGATGTCATTCGCCATTATCAAGCGCATTGTTCTCACAGCAGAACCGCGGGATCGCCCCTATGAGCTTAGAGACGCTCAGGTTCGTGGTCTGATTCTTCGAGTGCAGCCCTCTGGACACAAAGCATGGATCGTCACCTGGGCGCATGGTAAGCGTCGTACCTTGGGATCAGTCGAGCACCTGTCACTTGATCAGGCGCGCGATCAAGCTCGCCAAGCGGTTGCTGAGTACGTTCAATCGGGCTTGCCCGCGCTGGCAAAATCTAAGCCCACCAGTTGCACGCTCGAAGTGCTCCTTGACGATCACTTCGAACCGTGGGCTGTAGCTGAGCTCAAGGGTGGTCGTCAGTATCCACCATGGCCCCCAGCGCGCGCTGAGACAGTCCGCAGTGCTCGAGCTTCGGACAGGCGTCGGGCAAAGATGGTGGTGATGGCTATCCATGCGGCCAGCAAGCGCAGCTATGGACGACATCGGCTGGTCAGGGCCCTGCGCGCCCGGAATCATCGCGTTGGTCACAAGCGGGTGGCACGTTTGATGGCCGAGGAACGAATCCAGGGTAAGACCAAGGGGCGCTTGCGGCGCAAAGCTTCCGCCGGAAGTTCGACCCTCGCCCCAAATCTGCTGGATCGAAAATTCGCCCCCGGTGCCGGGCCGACGGCTTTGGTCGGAGATATCACCTATGTCGCCACCCGTCAGGGCTGGCTGCATCTAGCGGTGGTCATCAGCGTCCAGACCCGACAGGTGCTGGGCTACAGCACGTCCGACCGAATGACCGAGGACTTGGTGCTAAAAGCCTTTGCCAACGCCTGGGCCCTGCATCCACAACTGATCTTCCATTCGGATCGGGGCGGGCAATACTGGGGCAATGAGTTTCGCCAGCTCCTGCAATCCCGCGGGGTGGTCCAAAGCATGAGCCGGCCTGGCAATTGCTGGGACAACGCAGTGGCCGAGCGCTTTTTTGCCACGCTCAAGGCGGAAGAGGCCGCTGAACCTTACTCAAGCCGGGAGCAGGCCAGCCAGTCCATCACCACCTACATCCACGGCTTCTACAATCCCGCCCGGCTACACTCGGCACTGGGCTATCAATCGCCCAATACCTACGCCCGGCAGCTCAAAGCTGCCGCCTGAAACGGCTTCATGGCGTCCGTTTTCAGGGAGCCAGATCAAGTTTTGTGCAGCTCCTGTAACATTCACAAGAGCAATAAAGTTGACTGGGTTCCTCCTAAAGATCGAACGCCATGACCAAAGCCGAGTACGTAAAAATTGCGTTTAGATTGCTGCAGCAGGATGGATATCCCCCTGCTGAGTGGGAGGGGCTGTGGGCTCTTCCTCAGCCTGAAGGGTACCTCATCGATAGCGTGCCATTTTATGCCCGGCTTATTAGTTGCGGCGATGTTGTTTGTGCGACTGAGATCAATGGCGATCTAGTATTTGATAGTGTAAAAATTCCCGGTGGGCATTCAACGATTCGCGTAATATCATACTTGAGTGAGTTGGTATCCGAAGTGCGGAGTAGAGTTGAAGGGCTTGGGTGCTCTACGGAGTTGAGTCATGTTGCAACTTTTTTTTCGATCGACGTGCCGCCGAGAGTGAATTATTGGAATATCGTTGATCTTCTGGATATGTATGCGGAGAGAGGGGGGCTGGACTATGAGGAATCCTCGATTCAACATGATGAAAGAAGTGGTGATGGCTAGGTTTTCGAATTTTTCGGTGTATTTTTCTGTTGTTGCTTGCCATCTTCATTAAATTCACAATCTGGTCCAAATTGCACTGCTGCCCCCACTTCGAATGAATCGATTGCGACATCCATGTGTTGCACCGCCTGATTCCATTCTGGCGATCGGTGGTGTCTGGCGACTTGCGAAGAGCAGCTCGCAGGTTCGACTTCTGTTTCCGGCACCAGTTGCATGACAAGCCCCGGCCCAGGTCGGAGCTTTTTGTCTGACCGGCACGGCTCCCCGTGAGACCTCGTCCCCTGGACCTCCAGCTCCCCCTATAATCGGCCGCGCAGATCACCTGCACCGGTTCACCCGCACGGAGGCTTCCCATCATGTCCATTGCCGCAATTCCCGATGTTTCACTGGTCGACAACAGTGAGCAGCGCACGCCGTTGATCCTGGTGCTGGACTGCTCCGGCAGCATGAGCGGTGGCCCCATCGAGCAGTTGAACGCGGGCCTCAAGCTGTTGGAGCAGGAGCTGAAGGCCGATGTGATCGCGGCCAAGCGCGTGCGCGTGCTGCTGGTTGAATACGGTGGCATGGACAACGCGGCCATCAGCGGTGACTGGTGCGACGCGATGGATTTCACCGCGCCCACGCTGTCGGCCAACGGCACCACGCCGACCGGTGCGGCGGTGGAACTGGCGCTGCAGGAAATTGAAGACGAGAAGGCGCGCTTCCGCCAGGCTGGCGTCGCCTACACGCGGCCGTGGTTGTTCCTGATGTCCGACGGCCAGCCCACGGACGCCTGGGAAGCGGTGGCTGAGCAGTGCCGCGAGGCCGAGCAGCAGAACAAGGTGGCGGTGTTCCCGATCGCTGTCGGCAATGCTGACATGAGCGTGCTGGGCCAGTTCAGCCGCAATGGCGAGCGCGGCGTGAAGCGCCTGCAGGGCCTGCAGTTCAAGGAGCTGTTCCTGTGGCTGAGCGCGAGCATGCGGGTGGTCTCCAATTCGACGCCCGGTGGCCAGGTGCAACTGCCGGCCACCGACAGCTGGTCGCAAGTGCCGGTCTGACCATGGCCTGGCGCGTGATGGCCGCATCGGCCACGGGGCGGTCCCATCTGGACCGCGGGCAGCCGTGCCAGGACGCCTATGCGTCGGTGCAGGTGGGGCAGACATTGGTCGCGGTGGTCTGCGACGGTGCAGGCTCCGCATCGCACAGCGATGTGGGCGCGCGGCATGTATCCAGCAGCGTGGCGGCGTCGGTTACCGGATCTGCCCAGCTCGGGGCAGATCCGTTGGCACTGCCGGTGGATGCGTTGCGCGCCATCATCGAAACCGCCGTCGACGATGCGCGCGGTCAGCTGGCGATGCTTGCGCTGAGCCAGGGCCTGAAGCTCTCCGACCATGCCTGCACGCTGGTAGGGGCGGTCGCCACGCGCGATGGCGGCTGGTTCTTCCATGTCGGCGACGGCGTCGCCGCCTGCGCCTTCAGCAATGAATCGCCCGATGCCGTGTCACTGCCCGCCAACGGCGAGTACGCCAACGAGACATGGTTCGTGACCGGTGGCAACTGGCGCGAGCAGCTGCGGCTGACCCGCTTCGAAGGGGCGATCGATGCGCTGGTGCTGATGTCCGATGGTGTGCAGCCGTTTGCGATGTCGCGCGCGGGCGACAGCCTGTTCCAACCGTTCATCGCACCGGTGATCCGTTATCTGGCCGGCGTGGACGAGACCCACGGCAGCCAGGCGTTGCACGCGACGCTGGCCGATCCGCGCACCGATCAGATCACCGGCGACGACAAGACGTTGCTGGTCGCGCTGCCGGCCTGAGCACATGCCCGGGCGCAGCGGCGAACAGGTCTACGACGCACAGCGCAGGCCGCTCACCCTGGAGCGGCTGCTCAAGAGTGGCGGTGCGGGCAGTGTGTTCACCCTCAAGGAGCGGCCGCGCGAAGTGGCCAAGCTCTACCACTCGGACAAGGATGCGCGCGTCTACGAGCGCAAGCTGCAGGCGATGCTGGAGCTGCAGCCGGACCTGCCGCCGATGGAGGGGCAGGGCGCCGACCAAGTACAGATTGCCTGGCCGCTGACCCTGCTGCGGGACGGTGGTGGGCGTTTCATCGGCTTCACCATGCCGATCCTGGATCTGTCGGCCACCAGCGACCTGGAACATGTGCTGCAGGAGCGGCAGGCGCGTGCCGAGGGCCTGCCTACCGGCTTGGGCGCCAAGATGACGCTGGCCGCCAACCTGGCGGTGATGCTGGCTGCGCTGCACCGGCGGCAGCACTATGTGGTCGACCTGAAGCCGCTGAACGTGCGGTTCTATCGCAGCACCTTGTTCATCGCGATGCTTGATTGCGATGGTTTCAGCATCCAGGGCAAGGGCGAGCGTTTCCCGGCTGGGCAGGTCACTACCGATTATCTGGCGCCTGAGTTCCAGCAGCCGGGTGTGAAGCCGGGCCAGGAGGAGGCGCAGGATCGCTTCGCGTTGGCGGTGATGGTGTTCCAGCTGCTCAATTCCGGCCTGCATCCGTATGCGGGTCGGCCGCAGGGGGCGACGGTGCCCAGTGACCTGCCGGCGCGCATCGCCGCCAACCTGTACCCGTATGCGCGCGGCAAGCCGCATCCGCGGATGTTGCCCTCACCGGTCAGCGGCCATGAGATGTTCCCGCCGGCACTGCGCGACATGTTTGATCGTGCGTTCTCGACGCAGGCGCGACGGCGGCCTTCGGCGCAGGAATGGGCCACGCTGCTGCTGGACTACGCGCGGCGCAACGCCGGGCAACTGGTGACGTGTGGCAAGGATGCGGCCCATCAGCATTTTGTCGGCATGTCCTGTGCCGCCTGCGCCCGCGTTGAACTGCTGGCCGGCAGCGCACGCGCGGCGCAGACTCGCTCGCGGCAGAAACCGGCCAAGGCCCGCAAGCAGCGCGCACGCACCGCCGCGCGCGTCGCCCAGGCGCAGCCGGTCGGTGCGCAGGCGTCGGCGGCAAGCGGTGTTCCCGGGGTGATGTCGCGGGTGACGATGGCGGTGATCGGCACGCTGCTGCTGGGCTGGGTGATGGGCTGGGGCATGCCGGCCTACCGCCGCTACAGCGCGCTGGTGGACCCGGGCATCTGGGATGGCGTGGGGCTGGCCGTGCAGATGGCCATGCTGGCGATCGCGATCCTGCTGTTCATCCTGTTCGTGCCGATGCTGATCATGAGCAAGCGCCCATGAAGCTGCTGGGTGTACTGGCCGTGCTGCTGCTGGCGCTGATCGGGTTGGCGCCGTTCTGGGGCGACCTCGGCGTGCTGGTCTACAGCTCGATCGGCTGGCTGGGACGAGTGCTGTCGAGCGGCGCGTTGAGTGATGGCAGGGCGGCACTGCGTGCTGCGCTGCTGATCGGCGGAGCGGTGTCGGTACTGTCATTCCTGCGCGTAGCGGTGCAGGACCGGGCCGTGGATTATCTGATCGCGTCGGTGATGTTCGGCTTCCTCTCATTCGTCGTCTTTATTGTCACCGGCATTTCCGGGGATGGCGCTACGGGCGCAGGAAGCGGTCAACAAGGGCCGAGTTCGGTACTGGTCGGCGAGGATCGCACTACAGTTCCGCGCTGGTATTCGCGCGGTCATTTCGAGCGGGAAATGCTCAACAAGGTGCACGAAACCGCGCGTGCCGCTGCCCGCGGCGATCTGCCGCGCACGCAGGCGCTGATGCAGGAGCTGGATCTGTGGGCGCGCAATGGCCCGGCGCTGCGCGAAGACCGCACGGAGTACGAGCGCCTGCGCGCGGCGTACAACGAGACGATCGAGACGCTTGCCGCCCGCTCCGGACGCCGCACGCAGAGGACGGCGGGCCTGGCCAGCGACGCGGGCGCGATGGTGGAGCGGCTCACTGCGGAGGAAGCGCGTGAGGTGGAACTGAAGCAGATCGAGCTGCTGCAGCAGATGTGGAAACTCTCGCCGTCGAGTACGTCGGTTGCAATGCGCCTGCTGGCGACGGATCTGCAGGAACTGGCGATCCGCTCACGGTGGTCGCCACGCAAGCCATTCGACCGAGAAGGCGACGCGGCACTGGAAGAGCGCCTGTGGCGCGTCCACGGCACGCAGGAGGTGTTGTTCGCCTATGCGCCGCTGGAGGAACGCCTGTGGAATGCCTACGCGTCGACGATGGTCGACACGGACGAAGAGCTCGCGCTGGGCGCGCTGGTGATTGCGGGACTGATTGACCGCAGCGACAAGACCGCCTCGGCGGATCCGGCCCGGTTCGACGTGAATACTCTGTTGCTTGGCAGCGACGTGTTCATGCTCTCGACGCTGCTGGCCAGCGCCTCCGAAGACCGCATGGAGATCCTGAAGGCGCGCGCGACGCTGCTGCTGGGCGATGATGATCGGCAGGCGAAGGCGGGCAAAGGCGAGGCGCAGGACACCACCGGCACCGCTGCAGACCCGGCGGGCCCGGTGGTCTCGGAGCCTTCACCGCCGGCAACCTCGAAAGCGGACACCGTCAGGCAGGCGCAACGCGCGATGCCGCCAGCGGGGATGCTGGTCGATCGCAAGGGCCTGGCGCTGCGTACGTCGCCACCGCTGCCGCCGTCGTCGCCACCGGCCGAGTATGGGAAGGTGCTGGTCGACCTGCCTGCTGCCGGGTTCAAGGACCTGCGCCACGGCATCCCGCTGCGCGCGCCTGTGCAGGCCGACAGCATGGTGACCCTGCAGGTGGATGTCTGGCAGAGCGGCGTGGTTACCTCGGTGCTGATTGAAAGCAGTAGTGGCAACGCCGTGCTGGATGAGGCCGCGCGCCGGGGCGCACGCACCTGGCTCAGCGCGTCGAAGGTGCCCACAGGCGGCGAGCGCAGGCAGGTGACGGTCGTGTTCAAAGCGCCTGTCGCCGGCACACCGCCGGCGGTGACCGTGGACGCACCTTCGCCGACGGCCATGGACCCGCCGCCGCCGCAGCTGGATCCCGAGCAGGCGCTGGGCGCGCAGTTGGCGGCGATGACGCGCCGGCATCCCCCGCGTTATCCGCGTGGTGACGGGGAGACGGTGCTGGAAGGCAGCGTCGAGCTGCTGATCACCCTGTCAGCCGAGGGGCGCGTACTCGATGTGACCGTGGACCGCAGCAGCGGACATCCTGCGCTGGATCGCGCCGCCCGTGAGGCTGCGCTGAAATGGCACGTCACCCCCGCGCGGCCGTTGACCACGCTCAAGCAGATTACCCTGCGCGTGCCGGTGCGGTTCCAGGGCGGATAGCGGAGGCAGGGCTTGGGCCCGGGGCAGTGCTCGCTTCATCGACCGGCTCCGTTCGCAGGACCCTTCAGTTCCACCGTGTTGCCGTCCGGATCCTTGAAGTACAACGACAAGCCATCGCCCTCGGCGCCGAAGTTGATCTCGGCCGGCGCCAGCACCGGCACGCCGTGGGCGGCCAGGTGGGCGACCAGCGCGGTTTCGTCGAAGGGTTCGACGCGCAGGCACAGGTGGTCGACGTTGCGACCTTCGCTGCCCGGCCCGCTACCGCCGTGGCGACCGAGCGTGCCGTCCAGACTGATCAGGTCGATCATCGACGCACCCGCACGCAGGTGCACCAGGCCCAGGTGCTCGCGCCGCCGCACCGCCACGCACCCCAACACGTGGGCATAGAAGGCTTCGCTGCGGGCCAGCTCGCGCACCCGCAGCACCACATGGTCGATGCGTTCAACGCTGAAGGGTCTGTCCATGCCGGGTTCCTCGAAGAAAGGGAGCTCAAGACTTGCTGAACCTGTTCAGTCGACTGTGCCGAACGAGGCGCCTCGTCGTCGCCGTGGCCGATGCTACGCTGCCGTCCCCGCGCGTTCTGCCCGCCACAATCGCGCGGTGCGACAACGTGTCGCATCCAGATCCGGGCCTTTCCTGCGCCTGATCATTGTCAATGCCTTTCTTAAATGGTGGGTGACGGCCTAAAATTGAAGGGCTGACTCGACCCCACCTTACCTGCCTGTCTTCTGGACGGGTGGGCCCGGCTTTGGCCGGTGCGGGCAGGACGGGGAACGGCATTCCCTCGCAATTGGATCGACCGATGATTCCGTTGAAAACCCTTGGGCGCTGGTTGCGCCCGGGCTTGCTGCTCGCATTGCTGGTGATGCTCACCGGCTGCGATGCCGTGGCCATCCTCAGTCCGAAGGGCCAGATCGGCCAGGATGAAAAGACACTGCTGATCACGGCCACCGTGCTCATGCTGCTGGTCGTCATCCCGGTCATCATCATGACCCTGACCTTCGCGTGGAAGTATCGCGCCTCCAACACCAAGGCCCGTTACGAGCCGAAGTGGTCCCACTCGACGGCGATCGAGGTGGTGGTGTGGTCGATCCCCTGCATGATCGTGCTGGTCCTGGCGGTGCTGACCTGGCGGTCCTCGCACGCGCTGGATCCGTACAAGCCCCTGGAATCGGACGTCAAGCCGGTCACCATCCAGGCGATCTCGCTGGACTGGAAGTGGCTGTTCATCTATCCGGAAGAGAAGGTCGCGGTCGTCAACGAGATCAAGTTCCCGGTCAACACCCCGCTGAACTTCGAGATCACCTCCGATACGGTGATGAATGCGTTCTTCATCCCGCACCTGGGCAGCATGATCTACTCGATGGCGGCGATGGAGACCAAGCTCCACCTGATCGCCAACGAACTGGGTGAGTTCCCGGGCATGTCCTCGCACTACAGCGGTGCAGGCTTCGCCAAGATGCATTTCACTGCCTACTCGGTCACCGATGCGCAGTACCGCCAGTGGCTGGACCAGGTCCGTGCCGGCGAGCAGACCCTGGACAAGACCTCGTTCAAGGCGCTGGGCGAAGCGAAGAATTCCGAGTGGTACCCGGTCACCTACTTCGGCAAGGTTGAAGACAGCCTGTTCGACTGGGTCATCGCCAAGCACATGGGCGACAACAAGCACTACGGCATGAAGCATGCCCATGCGGGTGCGGCTGCTGCCGATGCGTCCAGCCATGAAGCGCACGAGGGGCACGCCCCGAGCGACGCGCATGATGCCAAGGAATCCGGGAAGAACCTGGATGCCACCGAAGAACACGAACACGCTGGCCATGAAGGCCACATGGGTTCGGGAGAATGAACATGTTGGGAAAACTCTCTCTTGAGTCGATCCCCCACGATCCAATCGTGCTGACCACCCTGGTCGGTGCGGTGCTGGGTGGCCTGGGCGTCATGGCCCTGATCACCAAGTTCAAGCTGTGGGGCTATCTGTGGAAGGAGTGGTTCACCTCGGTGGACCACAAGAAGATCGGCGTGATGTACATCATCGTCGCCTTCGTCATGCTGCTGCGCGGTTTCTCCGACGCGATCATGATGCGTACCCAGCAGGCCATCGCCGTCGGCGGGTCCGAGGGTTACCTGCCGCCGCACCACTACGACCAGATCTTCACCGCCCACGGCGTGATCATGATCTTCTTCGTGGCGATGCCGCTGATCACCGGCCTGATGAACCTGGCCGTGCCGCTGCAGATCGGTGCGCGCGACGTCGCGTTCCCGTTCGTCAACTCGCTCAGCTTCTGGCTGTTCGTGTCCGGTGCGGTGCTGATCATGCTGTCGCTGTGGATCGGTGAATTCGCCGCCACCGGCTGGCTGGCCTTCCCGCCATTGTCGGGCATCGAGTACAGCAACAATGTAGGTATGGACTACTACATATGGGGACTACAGGTGGCGGGTCTGGGTACCACGTTGAGTGGTATCAACTTCTTCATCACCATCCTCAAGATGCGCACCCCGAGCATGAAGCTCATGCAGATGCCGGTCTTCACCTGGACCGCGCTGGTGACCAACGTGCTGATCGTCGCCGCCTTCCCGGTGCTGACCATCACCCTGGTGCTGCTGACCCTGGACCGTTACCTGGGTACGCACTTCTTCACCAATGATGGTGGCGGCAACGCCATGCTGTACATCAACCTGATCTGGATCTGGGGTCACCCGGAAGTCTATATCCTGGTGCTGCCGGCCTTCGGCGTGTTCTCCGAGGTCATCGCGACCTTCTCACGCAAGGCCCTGTTCGGTTACAAGGGCATGGTCTACGCCACCGCCTGCATCGGCGTGCTGTCGTTCATCGTGTGGCTGCACCACTTCTTCACCATGGGCTCGGGTGCCAACGTCAATGCCTTCTTCGGCATCACGACGATGATCATCTCCATCCCCACCGGCGTGAAGATCTTCAACTGGCTGTTCACCATGTTCCGCGGTCGCGTGCAGTTCACCACGCCCGTGCTGTGGACCATCGGCTTCATGGTCACCTTCACCATCGGCGGCATGACCGGCGTGATGCTGGCGATCCCGGCCATCGACTTCGTGCTGCACAACAGCCTGTTCCTGATCGCCCACTTCCACAACGTCATCATCGGCGGCGTGGTGTTCGGCATGTTCGCCGGCATCACCTACTGGTGGCCGAAGATGTTCGGCTTCCGCCTCAACGAGTTCTGGGGCAAGTGCGCGTTCTGGTGCTGGTTCATCGGCTTCTATGTGACCTTCATGCCGATGTACGTGCTGGGCTTCATGGGCATGACCCGTCGTCTGCAGAGCACCGTCAACCCGGCCTACGAGCCGTTCCTGCTGGTTGCCGCTGTTGGCGCCTTCATCGTGGGTGCCGGCATCCTGTGCCAGATCATCCAGGTGGCCGTGTCGATCCGCGACCGCAAGAAGACTGCCGACCTGACCGGCGACCCGTGGGATGCCCGTACGCTGGAGTGGGAAACCTCTTCGCCGCCGGCCTTCTACAACTTCGGCACCTTGCCGGAAGTCACCGAGCTGGACGATTTCTGGGAGCGCAAGCAGCGTGGTGAAGCCTGGCCGAAGCCGGCCAAGTACACCGACATCCACATGCCGCGCAACACCGGCACCGGCGTTGTCATCGGCGCCTTCAGCATGGTGTTCGGCTTTGCGATGATCTGGCACATCTGGTGGCTGGCCATCATCGGCTTCGTCGGCATGATCGCCACGTTCATCTACCGCACCTTCGACCAGGACGTGGACTACTGGGTCCCGGCCGCCGAGGTGGAACGCATCGAGAACGAACACCGCAAGCACCTGGAAGCCCAGGGCCTGGTGAAGTCGGAGCTGAAGGCATGAGCACCAATACCTCCACCGTGAACCACGGGCACGCCGCACACGCGGCGGCCCATGGCCATGACGACCACGAGCACCACGACACCGGCGGCAACACCGTCTTCGGTTTCTGGGTGTACCTGATGAGCGACTGCCTCATCTTCGCCTCGCTGTTTGCCACCTACGTGGTGCTGGCCGGCGGCACCGATGGTGGCCCCGGCGCGAAGGACCTGTTCGAGCTGCCGTTCGTGGCGTGGGAAACCGCGCTGCTGCTGACCTCGTCGCTGACCTTCGGCCTGGGCATGATCGCCATGCACCGCAAGCAGGTCGGTCAGATGTTCCTGTGGCTGGGCATCACCTGGCTGCTGGGCTTCGGCTTCATGTGCATGGAAGTCTATGAGTTCCAGCACCTGATCCATCAGGGTTACGGTCCGGACCGCAGTGCCTTCCTGTCGGCGTTCTTCGCCCTGGTCGGTACCCACGGCCTGCACGTCAGCGCCGGCCTGCTGTGGCTGCTGGTGATGTTCGTGCAGCTGAAGAAGTACGGCCTGACCCCGACCAACAAGACCCGCATGGCGTGCCTGAGCCTGTTCTGGCACTTCCTGGACCTGATCTGGATCGGCGTGTTCTCCGTCGTCTACCTCAATGGAGCGCTGTAATGGCACATGACAACCATGCACACGACCACGCCGCCGGCGGCGAAAGCCACGGCACCGTGAAGTCGTACCTGATCGGCTTCGTGCTGGCGGTGGTGCTGACCGTCATCCCGTTCTACATGGTGATGTCGGGTGATTTCTCGCGCACCGTCAACGGTGTGGTGATCGCCATCACCGCGGTGCTGCAGATGCTGGTCCACCTGGTGTTCTTCCTGCACCTGGACCGCTCGTCGGAGAGCCGCTGGAACGTCAACGCTGCGGCCTTCACCGTGGTGGTGATTGGCATCATCGTGGTCGGTACCCTGTGGGTCATGCACAACATGAACGTGCACATGATGCACTGACGTCTTCGCGACGTTGCCACGCAGAAAGGCCGCCTTCGGGCGGCCTTTCTGTTTGCCCCGCGATCGCGGGGAACGCATCCACGCATGGCGTGGATCTACCCGTCACCGCGAAGTCCCCGCACAGTAGATCCACGCCATGCGTGGATGCGGTTGCCGTTCAACGCATCCGGAGGATGCAGTAGATCCACGGCATGCGTGGATGCGGTTGCCGTTCAATGCATCCGGAGGATGCAGTAGATCCACGCCATGCGTGGATGCGGTTGCCTCTCACCCCACCTTGCGCAGGAACTCCTCGGCTTCCATCGGCCGCCCCAGGTGATAGCCCTGCAGCTGGTCGCAGCCCAGCTCACTCAGGTAATCGCGCTGCGCCTGGGTCTCCACGCCCTCGGCCACCACCTGCAGCTGCAGGGTGCGGCCCAGCGCGATGATCGACGACACGATGGCCGCATCCTCGTCATTGCGTTCGAGGTCATGCACGAACGCCCGGTCGATCTTCAGCTCGGTGGCGGGCATGCGCTTGAGGTACAGCAGGCTGGAATAGCCGGTGCCGAAGTCGTCGATGGCGATGTGTACGCCCATCGCGGTCAGATCGTTGAGGATCGCCAGGCTGGCCTCGACATCCTTCATCGCCGTGGTTTCGGTGATCTCCAGGGTCAGCCGCGCCGGGTCGATGCGATGCCGTTCCAGCACCGCCCGCACGCTGTCCAGCAGGGCCGGCGAGGCGAACTGCAGCGGCGACAGGTTCACCGCCATCGTCCAGTGGCTGTGCCCGCCGTCATGCCAGGCCCGCAGCTGCGCGCAGGCCTGGTCCAGCACCCAGTCGCCGATCGGCAGGATCAGGCCGCTGCGCTCGGCGATGGGAATGAACACGTCCGGTGCCAGCAGGCCCAGCTCCGGATGCTGCCAGCGCAGCAGCGCCTCGGCGCCGGTGGCGGGCGCGTCGGCCGCCGGAAATTTCGGCTGGTAGTGCAGCAGCAGTTCGTTGCGCGCGATCGCCTTGCGCAGGTCCTGGAGCAGCCGCAGCTGGCGGTTGGCACTGAGCTGCATCGAAGGGATGAAGAAGGTGTAGCCGTTCCGGCCGGTTTCCTTGGTGTGGTACATCGCCGCATCGGCATGCGCCATCAACTCGCGTTCGTCGCCGGCATCGTCCGGATACAGGGCAATGCCCAGGCTGGCGGTGACCTGCAGTTCCGCCGCATCCAGCACGAACGGTTCGCTGGCCGCCGCGATCACCCGTTCGGCGACCACCGCCGCATCGTCAGGCGCATCAATGGCCAGCACGATCACGAACTCGTCGCCACCGAGGCGGGCGAGGGTGTCCTGCGGCCGCAGCTGCGCCCCCACGCGCTGGGCCACCGCGACCAGCAGGCGATCGCCCAGCTGGTGGCCATAGGCATCGTTGACGGCCTTGAAACCGTCCAGGTCGCAGAACATCACCGCCACCGATTGCTGGCGGCGTTGCGCCTTCTCGATGGCCTGCTCGATGCGATCCTGCAGCAGCATGCGGTTCGGCAGCTGGGTCAGTGGATCGTGCAGTGCCGCCTGGATCAGCTTGTCATTGGCGTGGGCCAGGGAGTCGGCCAGCAGACCGGTGCGCACGCGCATCTGGCGGTCGAACAACGAGGCAACCAACGCGATGCCCAGCGTGGCCAGGGTGGTCACGATCACCAGCACGGCCAGCCAGCGGGGATCGATGCCGCCGCTGCCGACCGCGCCGCAGACGCTGCCTGCCGGGAAGCGTGCGGCGGCCATGCCGGTGTAATGCATGCCGACGATGGCCAGGCCCATCACCAGTGATGCCAGTATCCGCAGGCGCACCGTGTTGCGTTGCTCGACGCGCAGCCGGAAGGCGATCCACAGCGCTGCACCGGCGGCGCCGATGGCCACCGCGATCGACGCGGCAAACCAGCCGGGGTGGTAATCGATGCCCGGCTGCATCCGCATCGCGGCCATGCCCAGGTAGTGCATGGCCGCGATACCCAGTCCCATCAGCACCGCACCGGCGGCCAGCCGCTGCAGCGGCAGGCTGGGCCGCGACACCAGCCACAGCGCATAGGCCGATGCGCCGATCGACACGGCCAGCGAATACAGGGTGATCGCCAGGTCGTAACCGACTGGAATCGGCAGCTTGAACGCCAGCATCGCGATGAAGTGCATCGACCAGATGCCCAGGCCCATCGCGGCGGCACCGCCGGCCAGCCACCAGCGGGCGACCCGGCCCTCGGCCGTGGCCAGGCGGCCGGCCATGTCGAGCGCGGTATACGATGCCAGCATGGCCACCAGCAGCGAGATGGCGACCAGGCCCTGACTGTAACTACCAGTCATGTTGAATCCAGAGGAGAAGGGAGGGGCGCCCGCAAGGCGCACGCCCGCCACCGCTATCGGCACCGGCGGGTGGGACTTGAGTGGTCGCAGCACGTGCGACCCGGCTCGGCTATCCTGCCACGCTCGTTGCCCCTGCAGGAAATCTCCGATGGCCAAAGCCCGCACCGCGTATGTCTGCAATGAATGCGGCGCCGAATACAGCAAGTGGCAAGGCCAGTGCACCGAGTGCAACGCCTGGAACGCGCTGTCGGAAATCGTCCTTGAGAGCGCGACGGCCGCCAAGGCGCCTGCCTCACGGCGTGCCGGCTGGGCGGGCAAGATCGACCCGCCGAAGATCACCGCACTGAAGGACGTGGCGCAGACCGAGCACAACCGGGTCAGCACCGGCATCGGTGAATTCGACCGCGTGCTCGGCGGCGGCCTGGTCGAGGGCGCGGTGGTGCTGGTCGGTGGCGACCCGGGCATCGGCAAGTCCACCCTGCTGCTGCAGGCCGTGGCGAAGATGGCCGCGGTGCTGCCGGTGCTCTATGTCACCGGTGAAGAATCACTGGCCCAGGTGGCCGGTCGTGCACACCGGCTGGAGCTGCCACTGGAGGGCGTCAACGCGCTGGCCGAGACCGGTGTCGAATCCATCCTGCAGCACGCCACCAAGAGTGGGCCGCGGCTGATCGTGGCCGATTCGGTGCAGACGCTGTGGACCGAGACGCTGACCGCCGCGCCCGGTTCGGTCAGCCAGGTGCGCGAGAGCGCTGCGCGGCTGGTGCGCTTCGCCAAGGAAACCGGAACCGCGGTATTCCTGGTCGGCCACGTGACCAAGGAAGGCGGCATCGCCGGCCCGCGCGTGCTGGAACACATGGTCGATGCCGTGCTTTATTTCGAAGGCGAGAGCGGCAGCCGCTTCCGCCTGCTGCGCGCCTTCAAGAACCGCTTCGGTGCGGTCAACGAACTGGGCGTGTTCGCGATGGGCGACAAGGGCCTGAAGGAAGTCTCCAATCCGTCGGCGATCTTCCTGTCCGGTGCCAGCACGCACCAGCCGGGCAGCTGCGTGATGGTCACCCGCGAGGGCACCCGGCCGTTGCTGGTGGAAGTGCAGGCGCTGGTCGACGCCTCGCCGCTGTCCAATCCGCGCCGCGTGGCGGTGGGCCTGGAGCAGAACCGCCTGGCCATGCTGCTGGCGGTGCTGCATCGGCATGGCGGCGTGCTGGTCGGCGACCAGGACGTGTTCGTGAACGTTGTTGGTGGCATCCGCGTGCAGGAGACCGCCGCCGACCTGCCGGTGCTGCTGGCGGTGCTGTCCTCGCTGCAGGACCGTCCGCTGGCCGAGAAGACCATCGCGTTCGGTGAAGTCGGCCTGTCCGGTGAGATCCGGCCGGTACCCAACGGCGAGGACCGCCTGCGCGAGGCGGCGACCCACGGCTTCAAGCGCGCCATCGTGCCCAAGGCCAATGCGCCCAAGGGCGGCTCGGTGAAGGGGATGGAAGTGATCGCGGTCGAACGCCTGTCCGAGGCCATCGACGCGGCGTGATGCCGGTACTGTAAAGCCGAGCCCATGCTCGGATGCTTTTCCGGCAAAGGGCAGCCGAGCGTGGGCTCGGCTCTACAAACGTCACATGCGGCAACGGTCAGCCTGCCTGTGCTAGTTTTCCCGGCTCGACGAAGGCGCCCCCTGGCGCCTTTCCGTGGCAAGGAGTAATCGATTACATGCAGGACCCGATGTTCAGCACCCCCGCCGCCGAAATCCGCCGCGCCGGGGTTGATCTCAATGGACTGATGACGGTGCTGGGCAAGCACCTGTATTCCACCCCGATGGTGGCGCTGCGTGAGCTGGTGCAGAACGCGCACGATTCGATCATCCGTCGCCGTATCGAGCAGCCCGGCATCCAGAGTGTGTCGCGCATCGACGTGCAGGTCGATGTCGCCGCCGGCGTGCTGCGCATCACCGATACCGGTGCCGGCCTGACCCGGCAGGAAATCCACGATTACCTGGCCACGGTCGGGGTCGGTTACACCCGCGGCCTGCGCCAGGACGGCGAGGACGATGAAGGCCTGATCGGCATGTTCGGCCTCGGCTTCCTGTCGGCCTTCGTGCTGGCGCGCCGTGTCAGCGTGCGTACCACCTCCTACCAGTCACCAGAGCTGGGCCACCTGTACGTGTCCAGCAATGCCGAGCAGTACACCGTCAGCGAAGTGCCGGCACGGGCGATCGGCACCGAGGTGGAGCTGGAGCTGCATCCGGACTTCCTGCCGCTGGCCAACGAAGCGCGCCTGCACGAGGTGCTGGGCCGCTACTGCGCGCTGCTGTCCGAGCCGATCTTCATCGGTGCGGCGACCGCCGCGATCAATCCCGAACCGCCGCCGTGGCGCGGGCAGGGGGACGTCGCGCTGCATCCGGTGCAGGCACGCCGCCAGGCGCAGCAGTTCGCTGCCCGCTTCGAACACGATTTCGAGCCCATCGTGACGATGCCGCTGCAGTCCGATGGCAGCAGCGACGCCGTCGGCATGCTCTGGGTGCAGGACGGTGCCACCTACGGCACCAGCGACAACCGCAACCTGTCGGTGTTCGTGCGCGGCATGCTGCTGGACGACGACGCGCGCGATCTGCTGCCGCCGTGGGCCGGTTTCATCGGCGGGGTGATCGAATCGTCGAAGCTGACCCCGACCGCCAGCCGCGAGGACCTGCAGCGCGATGATCACTATCGCGCCGTGCAGCACGCCCTGCTGGAAGCGCTGATCGATGGCCTGGCCGACGTTGCGCGGCAGCAGCCCGAAGCCTGGCGGCGCGTGCTCAGCCGCCACAACGAAGCCTTGCTGGGTGCGGCGCTGTGCGATGAGCGCCTGTTCGACCTGCTGCTGGAACACGTGCGCGTGCCGACCTCGCAGGGTGACCTGCCGGCCAGCGCGTTGCCGGCGCGCGGCGCGGTGCATGTGATCCTCGACAACGGTGGCGGCTTCGAGGAAATGCTGTTCCGTGCGATGGGCGTGCCGGTCGCGCATGGCCATCGCTATGCTGTGGTGCCTTTCCTGCGCCGCTGGGCCCAGGCCAAGGGCCTGCGGCTGGTCGAACTCGGTACCGAGCAGGGCAATCGCGCACTGTTCCGCACCGACGACAGCCTTGACGATACGCAGTTGGCCTGGCTGCGCGAACACCTGGGCGACGGCGAACAATTGCTGCCGGCGCATTTCAGCCCCGAGGCGCTGCCGGTGGTGGTGGTGCCCGACCGCGAAGCCGAACTGAAGCAGCGCCTGGAAGACGACGAGAACGACAAGCGCGTATCGATGGCCGCATTGCGGCTGGCGCGCCAGTTCACCGCGCGCATCGAGGCGCGTGCACCGTCGCGGCTCTACCTCAACCTGGACAATCCAGCCGTGCAGGCCTTGCTGCAGGCCCAGCGCGATGGCCACCCGCAGGCCGCGTCGGCCGCGCGCCTTCTGCGCTCGCTGAAGATCATCGTGTCCGCGCAGGGCCGGCCGTTGCAGCGCACTGCGGCGACGCCGGGCCCCGATCTCAATGGTGCATTTACCGATATTGCCGGTGCCCTGCAGCAGATGCTGCGCTGAGCACCGCCCCCTCTCATCCAGCCTTCGCTAGACAGGAGCATTACCCCCATGGATATCTGGAACTGGGTCGAAAAACTGCAGGAAGACCTGCGCCAGGCCGGGCAGGCACAGAACGCCCACCTGCTGACCCGCCTTGCCGATGAAGTCAGTGAACTGCAGGTCGACCGCGTCGATGCACTGCTGCCCGAAGCACGCGCGTTGGGCAAGGCGCTGGACAACCCCTGGGTCGACGTCTATGTTGGCCATTGGGCGCTGCGCAACCGCGTCGGCAACCGCGTGGAAGGTGAAAGCGCGCTGGGCGAGTCGGTAGCGCTGTTCGAGCGCGCACACCGTGCCGATGCCCTGGACTGCCCGCAGTCGATCTGCGTCACCCAGGATCTTGCCGCCTGCTACGGCAACATCGATGGTCCGGGCTGGGTGCCCGAGCGCATCGAGGTCTGCGACGAGACGCTCGGCCGCATCGACCCGAGCTGGGCCTGCTTCCAGTGCCTGAGCTGCGAGAAGGCCGACGCGCTGCTGGACGACGGCCGTGGCCAGGACGCGCTGGATTACCTGCAGGTGCAGGCGGCGGCGATCCAGGCGCGCGGCAAGGAAGTGTTCGACAGCTTCCCGGAAATGCAGATCAAGATCCTGCTGGCCAGCGGCCGCGCGGCGGAGGCCCTGGCACTGATCGAGCAGCGTGAGGCCGAAGTAGCCGCCGCAGGCGAATACGAGCCGGCCAACTGCACGGTGCCGCGCCGGCTGTCCAAGGCCTGGGCGCTGGCCCAGCTTGGGCGTGATGAAGAGGCGCTGCAGCAGCTTGTGCCCTGGAGCGAGTTGACACCAAACCACTGGCGGCTGTGGGCCAATACCGCCTCGACCCTGTGCAGTCGTGATGGCGAACGCAATACCTGGGATCTGGGTACGCGCTTCAACACCATCATCGAGCACTTCGCCACCGTTGGCGCGCATCGCCTGGTGATCGAGATCGCTGCATTGAGCCTGGAGCTGGCCCTGCAGCGCGGTGCGCGCTGGGTGGCACAGCGCCAGCTCGGCCTGGCCCGCACCCATCTGGGGCAACTGCGGCAGGACCGCGGCGCTGCCGCGCTGGTGGCTGGTTTGGCGGCACGAATCGAGGCGCTGCCGGAGACGGCACCGCTGCCGGTGCCTGCCGATGAACTGCTGGCGTGGCTGCAGGCGCAGGGCGAACAGAACCAGTCACGTGATCCCGAGCGCGAAGCGCAGTGGCTGCTGCAGGCGCACGCCGAGCGGCCGGACGACGGCGCGCTGGCTGAGGTGGCCGCCTCGGCGCTGCACGCCTGTGGCGCCAGGACCGAAGCGCAGGCACTGCTGTGGGACTTCGTGCGCTGCCACGCGCAGGAAGATGGCGCATCGGCGTACACGCTGATGCGTTGGCTGGTCGAGCAGGGCGATGATGACGGCCTGCGCAGGCTGGCTGCGACCTACCGCGACAGCGTGCCGGTGTTCGCGCACTGGTGCGAGGTGCAGCGTGCACGGCGCGCGTCGGATTGGCCGGCGCTGGAGCAGGCGGCGCAGGCATTGCTGGCGTTGTCGCCGGGATCGAACGGTGCACGGGGCACGCTTGCCCGCATGTACATGGAGACCGGCCGCTTCAGCGAGGCACAGGCCTGCTATGCGCAGCTGGTGGAACTGCTGGAAGAGCCCAACGCCGCGCACTGGGACCACATGAGTGCGGCCAGCGCGGCGCGCGACTGGGATGCGGTGCGCCGCTCGGCAGCAGCGATCGGCATGGAACTGTCCAGCCAGCAGGGCGTGGTCGAAGAGCCCTGGGGCTGGGTGATCATCCGCAGCGAAGAAGGTGGCGAGCCGATGGAGTATTACGCCCGCCGCAGCGGCCCGGTGACCGCGCGCATCGTCGAGAACGCACCAGCCAATCGTGCGCAGCAGGTGGGTGACTGGGTGGTGTTCGACGCCGGCCTGGTGCACCCGGCACCAGAGGACGAAGCGGAGCGCGAGCACTTCATTCCGACCTATGCGCAGGTGCATGTGCTGGAGCGGGGTGGTTTCGCTCGCAGCTGGCTGGTCGACGGCGCGCACCCCGGTGAAGATGCATGGAACGCCTTCGTGGAAGCCGCCGAGGCACAGGGCTGGAAGGTGTGGTCGCACAGCCGCGCGGACTACACCGTGACCGATCCGGATGCGGAAGACGGCACGCTGCCGGGTCTGCTGTTCACTGTCGCCCAGCCGCAGGATCACGCGCCGCTGGCGCTGCATCGCTTCCTGCAGCAGGCGACGGCGGATTGGGCGCACCCGCACTGCTGGCTGCGCCTGGCCGAGGCCTGCGACCAGGATCGCCAGCCGCACCTGGATGCGATCGAGCGGTACGGGCTGTAATCTCCGTCGCGCTGCGCGCTCGCCGGGCATGGCCCGGCGTTACCCATACGTGTTGCCGGTAGCGCCGGGCCATGCCCGGCGTCTCTCCACCATCAAGGAACTGGATATGCGAAAGACAGGGATGTTGGCGATCGTCAGCCTGCTGTTGGCCCCCACCGTGCAGGCCGCGCCTGCCTGCCGGGAACCGGCCGAGGTGGCACGTGCCTTCTTCGAAGCGACCACCGGCAAGGGCGACCTGCTGCAGCCGCCGCAGGCGCTGGTCAGCGCGGCATTCGCCAAGGCGCTGCACGCCGAGCGTGCCTGCCAGGTGCGCGAAGAGGGCATCTGCACGATCGATTCCGATCCGTGGCTGGACGCGCAGGACGGGGATATCGACGGCCCGGTGCGCTACAGCTGGACGCAGGCTTCCGCCACGGTGGGCCAGGTCGAGATGGGCTATGCGGTATGGAACAAGGCCTACGTGACGCGGTTGCCGATGGTGCGCGAGGGCGAGGGCGAGGGCGAGGGCGAGGGCGAGGGCTGCTGGCAGGTCGATGACATCCTCACCAACAGCGGCCGCTCGGTGCGCAAGATCCTGGCCCAGCCGGTGCCCTGAGCATCTGGGGCATCCACGCATGGCGTGGATCTACTGTGCTCCGATTGCCGGCCGGCGGCCGGCACTACCGGGTGATGTGGGGGTGGGTGCCGACCGTTGGTCGGCACGCCTCTATCGCGAATGCCCGAACACCAGCTCGATCACGAACTGGCTGCCGAAGAACGCCAGCAGCAGCAACAGCATCGCCGTCAGCGTCCAGTGCACCGCCTTGGTGCCGCGCCAGCCATAGCGGCGGCGGCCGATCAGCAGTACGCCGAACACGATCCACGACAGCACGCTCAGCACCGTCTTGTGCACCAGCTTCTGCGCCAGCAGGTCGTCGACGAACAGCACGCCGGTGACCAAGGTCAGGGTCAGCAGGGCGAAGCCGACGGTGATCACCCGGAACAGCAGCGATTCCAGGTCGGCCATCGGCGGCAGCGCACGCAGCCACGGACGGAATTCGCGGCGCCGCAGCGCACGCTCCTGCAGCCACAGCATGATCGCCAGCAGCGCAGCGATGCTCAATGTGGCGTAGGCCAGCAGCGCCAACCAGGCGTGGCTGGCCAGGCGCCAGCCCAGCAGCTTGCTCGGTTCGTGGCCGTAGCCGTGGTAGACCACCAGCAGCAGCGCGGCCAGCGGGAACACCACCACGCCCAGGGTGGACATGCGCCCGCGCGCGCCCACCAGCGAGGTCAGCCAGGCCATGCCCAGGCCGACCAGCGACAGCGCGGCGAAGAAGTGCATGTCCGGTCCGCCGGTGGTGCGCATCGCCACCAGCAGGTGGTAGCCGCCATGCAGCAGCATTGCCGGCAGCGCAGGCCACAGCCACACAGGCGCGGTCACCCCGTCGTTGCGACCAAGGGCGCGCACCAGCAGGGCGCTGGCGGCCAGGTAGAGCAGGACGGCGATGAGAACGATTGTCATCGTTGAAGTTTCGCATACCCCCGGGGTGCTGGCGACGGCCCTGGCGTCGCAGTCCGGGGAGCGCGGTGGACCCGTTATACTGTGGGCCTTATTGTCCCCCGCTTTCAGACAGGTTGCGCCGCATGTTCGAGTCCCTGACCCAGCGCCTTTCCGGCACCATCGAGCGCCTGCGCGGCCGTGGCCGCCTGACCGAAGAGAACATCCGCGAGGCGACCCGCGAGGTCCGCATCGCGCTGCTCGAAGCCGACGTCGCGCTGCCGGTGGTGCAGGCCCTGATCGAGCGCATCAAGGTGCGTGCGGTCGGCCAGGAAGTGCTGAAGTCGCTGACCCCGGGCCAGGCCCTGATCAAGGTCGTGCGCGACGAGCTGACCGCGGTGATGGGCGCCGAAGCCAGCGACCTGAACCTCAACGTTCCCGCTCCGGCCATCATCCTGATGGCGGGCCTGCAGGGTGCCGGCAAGACCACCACGGTCGGCAAGCTGGCCAAGCACCTGAAGGAAAAGCGCAAGAAGAAGGTGATGGTGGTCTCGGCCGACGTCTACCGTCCGGCGGCGATCGAGCAGCTGAAGACCCTGGCCGAGCAGGTCGGCGTGCTGTTCTTCCCGTCCAGCGCCGAGCAGAAGCCGGAGGCCATCGTCCGCGCCGCCATCGATGACGCGCGCAAGTCGTTCGTCGACGTGCTGCTGGTCGATACCGCCGGTCGCCTCGCCATCGACGAAGCGATGATGGCCGAGATCAAGGCCCTGCACGCCGCGGTCAACCCGGCGGAAACCCTGTTCGTGGTCGATGCCATGACCGGCCAGGACGCGGCCAATACCGCCAAGGCCTTCGGCGATGCACTGCCGCTGACCGGCGTGGTGCTGACCAAGACCGATGGTGACGCCCGTGGCGGCGCCGCGCTGAGCGTGCGCTACATCACCGGCAAGCCGATCAAGTTCGTCGGCGTCAGCGAAAAGCCGGAAGGCCTGGACGTGTTCCACCCGGACCGTATCGCCAGCCGCATCCTCGACATGGGCGACGTGCTGTCGCTGGTCGAGCAGGTCGAGCAGCAGGTCGACAAGGACAAGGCGCAGAAGCTGGCCGAGAAGGTCGCCAAGGGCAAGAAGTTCGATCTGAACGACATGCGCGACCAGCTCGAGCAGATGCAGAACATGGGCGGCATCGGCGGCCTGATGGACAAGCTGCCGGGCCTGGGCCAGATTCCCGAGCACCTCAAGCAGCAGGTCAGCCAGGGCAAGGAAGTGCCGCGCATGATCGCCATCATCGGCTCGATGACCAAGAAGGAACGGCGCAACCCGAACCTGCTCAACGGCTCGCGTCGCGCCCGCATCGCCAAGGGTTCGGGCGTGACCCCGGCCGACGTCAACAAGCTCATGAAGCAGTACATGCAGATGGAAAAGATGATGAGCAAGATGGCCGGCGGCGGCATGAAGGGCATGATGCGCAGCATGAAGGGCATGATGGGCGCCATGGGCGGCCGTGGCATGCCGTTCCGCTGAGCGCGTGCTGTATCGAACGCTTGAACAACCCGCGGAATCAATCAAAGGAATGTGCATGAACAAGTCGATCGTGGTGATGGCGCTGGCCCTGGGCCTGGTTGCCTGCAAGGACGACACCTCCGTGTCGCAGAAGGCCGGCAGTGCCATCAGCGGCACCGCTGCCGATTTCGTCGCTGGGCTGGGCGAGGGCGTGGACAAGAAGATGAACGTGACGCTGCAGGCCGATCCGGCTCTGGCCGCGCGCGGGCTCACCGTCACCCTGGGCAAGAGCCGCGGCATGGGCTCCAAGGACGCAGCGGTCTACGTGGTGGCCGACAAGGCCTTCAAGGGCAAGCTGGTGGCGCGTGCACTGGATGCCGAGGGCACCGAGATCGGCCGCGCCAGCGCCGAGGAAGAGTTCGCCGCGGATGACGCGCGCTATGTGACGTTCAAGTTCAACGAAGAAATGGACAGCCAGCTGGTCCGCACCTACGCGGTGTCTGCGCGCTGAGCAACGCGGGAGCGAATCGCCCGGTGCGACGCTCCCGTCCACAGTCTCTGGCGTATGCTGGCAGCGACTCCTCCCACAGGTGCGTCGCGTGAGCCTTTCGCCGATTCTCGAACGCGCCGACGATTTCTGTCGGCGTTTTTCATTGCAGCTGCCGATCCTGCTGGCACCGATGGCCGGCGCCTGTCCGGTTCCGCTGTCGGCCACGCTCGCCAACGCCGGCAGCATGGGCGCGATGGGGGCCGTGTTGTCGCCCGCGGCGGATATCGGCCGATGGATGCAGGACTTCCGGGCCGCGTCCAGCGGACCGGCACAGGTGAACCTGTGGCTGCCCGATCCCGCGCCGGTGCGCGACGTTGCCGCCGAGGCCGCCACGCGTGCTTTCCTGGGCCAGTGGGGGCCGGAGGTTGCGGCCAGCGCCGCAGATGCCACGCCTGCCGATTTCGAGGAACAGTTCAGTGCACTGCTGGCGGCACGGCCGGCGGTGGCCTCGACCATCATGGGCGTGCTGTCGCCGCATCATGTGCAGCAGTTGAAGGATGCGGGCATCGCCTGGATCGCCTGCGCTACGACGCTGGCCGAAGCGCGCGCTGCGCAGGATGCAGGTGCTGACGCGGTGGTGGCGCAGGGCGCCGAAGCCGGCGGCCATCGCGGCGCTTTCGATCCGATACGTGCAGAACAGCAGCTGGTCGGCCTGTTCGCACTGCTGCCGCGGCTGGCGGACAACCTGAAGATTCCGGTGATCGCTGCGGGCGGCATCGGCGACGGTCGTGGCATTGCTGCTGCCTTGATGCTCGGGGCCAGCGCGGTGCAGATCGGCACGGCCTTCCTGCGCACACCCGAAGCAGCGGTGGCACCGGCATGGGCCGATGCGTTGGCCCGCAGCGAACCCGAAGACACCTGGCCGACCCGCGCGTTCAGTGGGCGCCTGGGCCGTGGCCTGGCGACCGCCTACGTGCGCGCCGCTGCCGCGGAGGGCGCACCCACGCCGCGCCCGTATCCGGTGCAGCGCGGCCTGACCGGACCGATGCGCAAGCAGGCCACGCAGGAAAACCGGCTTGCCGCGATGCAGGCCTGGGCCGGGCAGTCAGCGTGGATGGCACCGGCCGCGCCGGCCGCCGACGTGCTGCGTGGCATGTGGCAACAGGCGCAGGCATTGCTGCGATGACGGTGATCTGCAACGGCGCCACGGCGCGGGCTGAAGACCTGCTGCCGGCGCTGACCAACTATGGCCACTTCACCTCGCTGCAGGTGCGCGGCCGCGCGGTGCAGGGGCTCGATCTGCATCTGCAGCGGCTTGCCCAGGCAACGCAGGAGCTGTTCGGCAGCGCGCTCGATATCGCGCAGGTGCAGGCGTGGATGGCGCAGGCGCTGCAGCAGGCCGGTCAGATCGATGCATCGATGCGGGTCACCGTGTTCTCGCGCTGTTTCGATTTCCGCGATCCGTTGGCCAGCGTGCCGGTGGATGTACTGGTTGCCGTGTCCGCGCCGGTCACGCTGACCGCACCCAAGCGCGTACGCAGCGTGGCCTGGCAGCGCGAGCTGCCGCAGATCAAGCACGTTGGTACGTTCGGCCTGTTCGCCCAGCGCCGCGCCGCGCTGGCAGCGGGTTTCGACGATGCGCTGCTGGTGGCTGCCGATGGGCAGATCAGTGAGGGCACGACCTGGAATCTGGCCGTGCATGACGGCGAACAGCTGGTCTGGCCGCAGGCGCCTGCGCTGCGGGGGACCGCTGAAGCGCTGCTGCAGGCGGGCTGGGCGGGGCCACAGCAGATCCGCCCGTTGCAACTGAATGAGCTGGCCGGCATACAGGCTGCCTTCGCCTGCAACGCCAGTGGGCTGTGGGCGCTGGATGCCATCGATGGTCAAGCGCTGCCGGGTTCGCAGGCGCTGGCCGAACAGGGCAGGGCGGTGCTGGCGCGGGTGCCCTGGCAGCCGCTTTCCTGAACGGGAAGTCCTGAAAGCCGCCGGGCATGGCCCGGCGCTACCGGGCAGGTCCGTTTTTCCGCGGGGTTGGCTCGGCCGAACTCTGCCGCTATAATCGCCCGCTTACCGCGCCATCCTGGCGACTGGGCAATAGGAAAAAACCACCATGGTCAAGATTCGACTGACCCGCGGCGGCGCCAAGAAGCGTCCGTTCTACCACATCATCGTCACCGACGTCCGCAGCGCCCGCGACGGCCGCAACATCGAGCGCGTTGGCTTCTACAACCCGGTGGCACAGGGTGGCGAGAAGCGCATCGAGCTGGACCTGGCCCGCGTTGACCATTGGGTCAAGAACGGCGCCCAGCCGACCGAGAAAGTTCGCAACCTGATCAAGGAAGCGAGCAAGTCCCAGGCCGCTGCGGCCTGATCCTGACGGGCCGCGCCCTGGTGCGGCCCATCTGATTGAACGCAGATGAAAGATAACGAGCGCCGCATCCTGCTTGGCAGGGTTGTCGGCGCTTTTGGTGTGCGCGGCGAAATAAAGCTCGAGTCCTGGACCGAGCCACGTTCCGCTATTTTCCGTTACCAACCGTGGATCCTGCGCAGCCCCAACGGGCAGGAATCGACGCTTGAAGGCGCCCGTGGCCGGGATACCGGCAAGCACCTGGTGGCCCGTTTCCCGGGCATCGAGGATCGCGACACGGTCGAGGCGATGCATGGCACCGAGGTCTTCGTGGCCCGCAGTGCGCTGCCGCCGCCGAATGCCGACGAGTATTACTGGGTCGATCTGGAAGGCCTGGATGTGAAGACCGTCGAAGGCGTTGCCCTCGGCCAGGTCTCGCACCTGTTCAGTACCGGCGCCAACGATGTGGTGGTCGTACGCGGTGACCGCGAGCGGATGATTCCGTTCGTCGTGCCGGAGTTCGTCAAATCCGTCGACTTCGAGGCCAATCTGGTCGTGGTCGACTGGGACCCCGAGTTCTGAGTGTAAGCATGCGTTTCGACGTCATCACCCTGTTCCCCGATTTCCTCGCCCAGTCCGCTGGGCTGGGCGTGGTCGGCCGTGCGCAGGAAAAGGGATTGTTCAGCCTGCATGGCTGGAATCCCCGTGACTACGCCGAGGGCAACTACCGCCGGGTGGACGATCGTCCGTTCGGCGGTGGCCCGGGCATGGTGATGCTGATCGAACCGCTGCAGGCCTGCCTGCAGGCGATCCGCGACGCCGATCCGACGCCTGCGCGGGTGATCCATCTCAGCCCGCAGGGCGCACCACTGACCCAGGCCAAGGTGCGGGAACTGGCGGCATTGCCGCGCATGGTCCTGCTCTGCGGCCGCTATGAAGGCATCGACGAGCGTTTCCTGGCCGCCAATGTCGATGAGGAGATTTCCCTCGGCGACTATGTGCTGTCCGGTGGCGAGCTGGGGGCTGCGGTCATCATCGACGCGGTGGCCCGGCTGCAGGAAGGCGCCTTGAATGACGCCGAATCGGCCGCGCAGGACAGTTTCGAGGGCGACCTCGGCCTGCTCGACTGCCCACATTACAGCCAGCCGGCCCAGCATCCGCTGGGTGACGTGCCGGACGTGCTGCGCTCGGGCAACCATGCCGCCATCGCCGCCTGGCGCCGGCAGCAGTCGTTGATCCGTACCGCGCAGCGGCGCCCGGACCTGCTGGATGAACAGGCGCTGGGCAAGGCCGACCGCAAGTTGCTGGCCCTGGCCCGCCAGGCCCCGGCAGAAAAGGGCAGGCCCTAGCGCCAGCCCCGCTTTATCGGCTATCATGACCAATTACCGCCGGCCCAGGCTGGCGTGCAATACCCAAAACAAACGTGCAGCACAGTCCGGTGACTGCATGAGCCCACGCTGTCGAATGACACGCCCACCCGAACAATGAATCGGTGTAACCCATGAGCAAGCTGAACAAGTCCATCGTCGCGGAATTCGAATCCGCCCAGATCACCCGTGAACTGCCGCAGTTCAGCCAGGGCGACACCGTTGTCGTCAACGTGAAGGTGAAGGAAGGTGCCCGCGAGCGCGTGCAGGCCTATGAAGGCGTTGTCATCGCGACCAAGAACGGCGGCCTGAACTCCTCGTTCACCGTGCGCAAGATCTCGCACGGCTACGGCGTCGAGCGCGTGTTCCAGACCCACAGCGCCATCATCGACTCGGTCGAAGTGAAGCGTCGTGGTAAGGTCCGCGCCGGCAAGCTGTACTACCTGCGTGGCCTGGAAGGCAAGGCTGCCCGCATCAAGGAAGATCTGGCTGCTGCTGCTGCCGCCAAGGTTGCCCGTCTGGCAACCAAGGGCTGATAAACAACTTCGGTTGTTGCCGCGACGGCCGCCTTCGGGCGGCCGTTTGCGTTTGTGGTGTCGCCTCGTTAGTTTCAAGGGATGGATGAGACCGACCATCGATACCCGGCCGACATCCAGGTGGCATTGCGCTTCCTGGACGGTTCCGGCGTTCCGCGGCGGGAAGCGGCCCCTCTGCTGCACCGCATGCTGTGGCGGCTGGGTATCGCGCTGCCACCACCGATACTGGCTGGGTTCCTGACCAATACGCTGCTGCAGGGGCTGCTGTTCGGCGTGTTCTGGACGGTGCTGATGTGGCTGCTGCTGTGGCAGGGCAGGGCCCCGGCGCTGGAGCTGCTGCTGCTTGCCGGGGTGGCAGCCGGCGCGATGTTCGGTCTGGTGATGGCCACCCTGATGTGGTTCCTGCGGGGCGCCCGCAAGCTGCCCACCTGGCAGCAGTTCCGCCGCAGTCTCTGAGGTCATGGCGCAGTGCGCCGTGACCGCTGCCGGGCCGCGGCGTACGCTCGGGCCTTCGACCCCCGTGGCCCCTGCGATGCCCGCCAAGCGACCAGCCAACAGTGCTTCGCCCACGCTGCTGTCCGGCGGTAATCCGCAGATCGCCAAGGGTGAGGGCGATGCGCCCGTGCAGGCCTACATCGCCGCCATGCCGGACTGGAAACAGGCCGTCGGTGCACGTCTGGATGCACTGATCGAGCAGGCCGTGCCCGGCGTGCACAAGGCAGTGAAATGGAACTCGCCGATGTACGGCGTCGCTGCCGGCGAGGGCTGGTTCCTCAGCTTTCATTGCTTCGCCCGCTACATCAAGGTCGCCTTCTTCCGCGGTGCGCGGTTGCAGCCCGTTCCGCCGGAACCGTCCAGGAGCGCCGACACCCGCTATCTGCACATCCTTGAGGATGGGGTGCTGGACGAGGCGCGGTTCCTCGACTGGGTGCGGCAGGCCAGCGAGCTGCCCGGCGAACGCATGTAGTTCTCAAGGATCTTTCCCCGTACGAGACCACACGATGGCCACGCAGAAGACCGATCCCGCAGATGCTGCTCTCCCCGCCGCCGCGCTGATCGATGCTCGCATTGCCGAGCTCGGTGATTGGCGCGGCGACATCCTCGCCCGCGTGCGCGCGCTGATCCACGAGGCGCTGCCGGACGTGGAGGAAACCTGGAAGTGGCGCGGCACTCCGGTGTGGGAACACAACGGCATCCTGTGCACCGGCGAAACCTACACGCAGGCGGTGAAGCTGACCTTCGCCCACGGCGCCGCGTTGCCGGATCCGAAGGGCCTGTTCAATGCCAGCCTGGAAGGCGGCACGCGCCGCGCGATCGACATCCATGAAGGCGAAATGCCGAATGCCGCGGCGTTCAAAGCCCTGATGCGTGCGGCCGCAAAGCACAACGCCACGAAGAAAAAGCGGTAGTGCCGGGCCATGCCCGGCGGATTTCTGGCAACCGCTGCGCTCTCCGGGCGTGGCCCGGCGCTACCGGGTCACAGCATCCGGGTCGGCCACCGGCGACGGCGGGCAGGCCGGAATCTCCGACGGCGTGGCCAGTTCCTCCGCGTGCACCGGCTTGCTGATCATTCTCGCCTTGCGCCAGCCACCCCAGCGGTAATACGCGAGCGACAGCAGCATCGACACCAATGAACCGGCCGGGAAGCTCCACCAGATCGCGTCCGCGCCCCAGTACGGCTGCAGGAATTCGGCGAACGGCACGCGCACGCCCCACAGCGACGCCGCCAGGATCAGCAGCGGCGGCAGCACCGCGCCGGTGGAGCGCACCACGCCAGAGATCACGAAGCTGACGCCGAAGAACAGGAACGAACCGATCACGATGTGGTTCAGGTGCCGCGCGATCTGCAGCGACTCGCTGCCCTGCGGCAGGAACAAGGCCAGCGAATACTGGTCCAGCAGTACCAGCGGCAGGATCAACGCGCCGGTCAGCAGGAAGTTGAACAGGATGCCCTGACGAGCGGTGCCGCGAACGCGGTCCCAGCGCTGCGCACCGACATTCTGCGCGGCCATCGACGAACACGCCGCACCGATCGCCATCGCCGGCATCTGCACGTAGTTCCACAGCTGCAACGACGCACCGTAGGCTGCGCCGGTGTCGGTGCCGTACTGGTTGACCATCGTCATCAGCATGATCACCGACAGCGAGATCAGCACCATCTGCAGGCCCATCGGCACGCCCTTGATCACCAGCGCACGCAGGATGGTCATGTCCAACTTGAACAGGTGCATGTCGGCGCGGCCCAGCCACAGCGTGTGCCGTTTGTGCCGCATGTACAGCAGCAGGCCGGCCAGCGACAGCGTCTGCGACACCAGCGTGGCCCAGGCCGAGCCGGCGATGCCCAGTTCCGGGAACGGCCCCATGCCGAAGATCAGCACCGGGTTCAGGGCGATGTCCAGCACCACCGAGACCAGCAGGAAACGGAACGGTGTGCGCGAGTCGCCGGCACCGCGCAGTGCCGCACTGAGGAAGGCGAAGGCGTACAGCGTCGGCATCGCCAGGAAGATGATGCGCAGGTAGGCCTCGGCCAACGGCAGCGAGGCGGCGGGCGTGCCCATCGCCGCCAGCAGCGGGTGGGCCAGGAACCAGCCGGCGATGGCGATGATCACCGACAGGCCGATGAAGAACGTGGCGCTGGTGCCGACCACGCGCCGTGCCTGGGCGATGTCGCGTGCCCCGATGGCCTGGCCGATCAGGATGGTCGAGGCCATGCCGAAGCCGAACACCGAACCGATCAGGAAGAACATGATGTTGTTGGCGTTCGCGGTGGCGGTCAGTGCCGCTTCGCCGAGGAAGCGCCCCACCCACACCGCATTCACCGAGCCGTTCAGCGACTGCGCGATGTTGCCGGCCAGGATCGGCAGCGCGAACAGCAGCAGGTTGCGGCCGATCGGGCCGGAGGTCAGGTCAAGCGGCGCTTTGGCCATGGAGTGGTGATCGATTCCCGGGAGGCGCACACTAGCATCAAGCCGGTTTGCAGGATGTGGCAATGCATCAACGACAGCAGGTGACGCGGATCATCGTGGTGGCCTTGATCGCAGCGGCACTGGCCGCATGTTCGTCAGGTGACCGGCTGGGCGATACCCAGGTGCGGCCGACCGACCGCCCCGAGTGCCTGGTCGGCAGCCAGCGCCAGGATCTGGCAGCCGGAACGCCGGCGTTGATCGGGGGCACGGGTTGCCGTAACGACCCCGACAATCCGCGCCCCCTGAACAAGCGAACGGAGTAGTCCCCACCGATGTCCGAGCTTTCCCCGTTGGCGCCCAGCGTCCGTCTGGACATCTGGCTGTGGGCGGCCCGCTTCTTCAAGACCCGCAGCCTGGCAAAACAGGCGATCGAGACCGGCAAGGTATCCGTGGCCGGGCAGCGTCCGAAATCCTCGCGCGCGGTGCGTGTGGGGGAGCAGCTGCTGGTCGATCGCGGTGAAGAACACTTCGAGATCCAGGTACTGGGCCTGAGTGACCAGCGCGGTCCGGCGCCGGTGGCGCAGCAGCTGTATGCCGAGAGCGAAGCCTCCAGGGCACGCCGCGCCGAACTGCGTGCGCTGCGCATTGCCGCGCGTGATGGCTATCAGGCGCCGGAGCACAAGCCGGACAAGCGCGCGCGACGGTTGATCCGCGCCCTGGGTGATCTCGATGCGCTTTGACGGCAATTCGCCTGACTGAGCCGGCCCGCGCTCTGGTAGTCGCCCACCTTGGTGGGCGCTGTGCGCTGTGCCGACCAAGGTCGGCATCCACCGTGTCGTGGGTCCGGCCCGCTCTGGTAGTCGCTCACCTTGGTGGGCGCCGTGCGCTGTGCCGACCAAGGTCGGCACCTACCGTGTCGTGGGCCCGGCCCGCTCTCTGGTAGTCGCCCACCTTGGTGGGCGCTTGCCGCCCGCGCTCAGCCACCGTTCGGCTTGCGCCCCGCACGTTGGACGGTCCTCTTCATGGAAGCCCACCATGTTCCTGCGCCGCAGCCTGCTGTGCCTGGCCCTGTCCGCCGCCGTCCCGGTGTTCGCCGCCGACATCACCTTCTGGGACACGCCGCAGCGCGGTGGCAACAGCTTCAACGAAGCGCCGCCCGACCGCGCCTACTTCCAGGCCCTGCGTGACACCGGCGCCACCTGGGTACGACTGACCCCGGACAAGTGGCGCAGTGCCGGCGGCCGCGATTTCCTGATGGGCGATGCCGACCACTACCAGGGCCTGGTCCAGGCTGACGTGACCACGTTGCGTCGCGCGCTGGATGACGCCAATGCCGTGGGCCTGAAGGTGGTGCTGGTGCCGCTCTCACTGCCGCTGCTGCGCTGGAAACAGAAGAACGGCGACGTGGTCGACCAGCGCCTGTGGCAGTCCTTCGACAACCACGCACCTGCGCAGCGCTTCTGGCGTGACCTGGCCACCGCGCTGAAGGGGCATCCAGCGCTGGCCGGCTACAACCTGATCAATGAGCCGGCGCCGGAATATGGCACCGCGTTGGCCGAACATGCCTCCCGCGAGGACATGCTGAAGTGGTACACGGGCGTGCAGGGCGGGCCGCGCGATCTGCGCCAGCTGTACACGGAACTGGTGGCCAGCGTGCGCGCGGTCGATGCAGACATGCCGTTGATGCTTGATGCCGGCTGGTATGCCGCGGCCGATGCGTTCGACTACTGGCCTGCGCCGCTGGACGACGCGAAGCTGCTGTACAGCGTGCACATGTACGAGCCGTACGCGGCCACCAGTGCGCCGAACCAGAAGCGCAGCACACCGTACCGCTATCCCGCCGAAGTGCCGTTCGGCGACCGCAGCGAGCGCTGGGATGCCTCGCGCGTGCGCAGCTACCTGCAGCAGCCGATGGACTGGGCGAAGACACACGGCATTGGTGCCAACCGGATGGTGATCGGTGAGTTCGGCTGCATGCGTCGCTGGCCGGATTGCGGCCGCTACCTCCGCGACGTGCTGGATGTGGCCGAGCAGCAGAAGGTGCACTGGGCGTTCTACGCATTCCGCGAAGACGGCTGGGACGGCATGGATTACGAGCTGGGAGACAAGGCATTGCCGTGGTCGTACTGGCAGGCGGTCGAGAAGGGCGAAGCCGTGCAGCCGCCGCGTTCGATGCACGCGCCGTTGTTCGCCCCGATCCTGCAGCGGTTGAAGGCCGGAGCGCGTTGAAACCGCTGCGGCTGCGCCGCATGCCAACCAAGGTTGGCATCTACCGAGTCATGGCCGCCGTGGGATCGCTCTGGTAGACGCCCACCTTGGTGGGCGCTTTTGCCATGTGCCAACCAAGGTTGGCATCTACCCGGTCACATCAACCGTGCAGGTCGTAGCGGTCCAGTTCCATTACCCGCGTCCAGGCGGCGATGAAATCCTGTACGAACTTCTTCTCGCCATCGGCACTGGCATACACCTCGGCCAATGCGCGCAGCACGGCGTTGGAGCCGAACACGAGATCCGCACGGGTGCCGGTCCAGCGTGCAGCGCCATCGCTGCGGCCGCGGCCTTCATAGCTTTCGCGACCGGTCGCCTTCCAGGTCGTGCCCATGTCCAGCAGGTTGACGAAGAAGTCGTTGCTCAACGTGCCGGGTCGGTTGGTGAACACGCCGTGCTTGCCGCCGTCGACGTTGGCGCCAAGCACGCGCAGGCCACCGACCAGCGCGGTCATTTCCGGTGCGGTCAGGGTCAGCAGCTGTGCCTTGTCGATCAACAGCGCCTCACCCGGCACGCTGTAAGCGCCCTTGAGGTAGTTGCGGAAACCATCGGCAGCCGGTTCCAGCACCGCGAACGATTCGACGTCGGTCTGCTCCTGGCTGGCATCTGTGCGGCCCGGGGTGAACGGCACGCTCAGGTCGTGGCCGCCGGCCTTAGCTGCCTGCTCGATGCCGACGCCACCGGCCAGCACGATCAGGTCGGCCAGCGACACCTGCTTGCTGCCCGCGCCGTTGAACTCGGCCTGGACCTTTTCCAGCGCGGCCAACACCTTGGCCAACTGCTGCGGCTGGTTCACCGCCCAGTCCTTCTGCGGTGCCAGGCGCACGCGCGCACCGTTGGCACCACCGCGCTTGTCCGAGCCGCGGAAGGTCGACGCCGAAGCCCACGCCGTCGACACCAGCTCCGCCACGCTCAGCCCAGTTGCCGCGATCTCCTGCTTCAGCGCGGCGATGTCCTTGGCGTCGATCAACGGGTGCTTGGCTACCGGCACCGGGTCCTGCCAGATGAATTCCTCGGCCGGAACTTCCGGGCCGAGGTAGCGCGCACGCGGGCCCATGTCGCGATGGGTCAGCTTGAACCAGGCGCGGGCGAACGCATCGGCGAAGGCCTGCGGATCCGCAAGGAATTTCCGCGAGATCTTTTCGTAGGCCGGGTCCATGCGCAGCGACAGGTCGGTGGTCAGCATGGTCGGGCGGTGCTTCTTCGACGGATCGTGCGCATCGGGGATCACCGCATCCGCGTTCTTGGCGACCCACTGGTGAGCGCCAGCCGGGCTCTTGCTCAGCTCCCACTCGTGGCCGAACAGGATCTCGAAGAAGTCATGGCTCCACTGTGCGGGCGTACGGGTCCAGGTCACTTCCAGGCCGCTGGTGATGGTGTCGCCACCCTTGCCGCTGCCGAAACTGTTGGCCCAGCCGAGGCCCTGGCTTTCCAGGCCTGCTGCTTCCGGTTCCTTGCCGACGTTGTCGGCGGGGCCGGCACCGTGGGTCTTGCCGAAGCTGTGGCCACCGGCGATCAGGGCGACGGTTTCCTCATCGTCCATCGCCATGCGGCCGAAGGTGTCACGGATGTCATGCGCGGCCAGCACCGGATCGGGATTGCCGTCCGGGCCTTCCGGGTTCACGTAGATCAGGCCCATCTGCACGGCGGCCAGCGGGTTTTCCAGTTTGCGCGAATGCACGTCGCCATCAGCGTCGTCATCGGACACCAGCACGCCGTGGTTCTCTTCCACACCCTCCGAGCCGTGCTTGTAACGCACGTCGCCGCCGAGCCAGGTGGTCTCGCGACCCCAGTACACGTCCTGGTCCGGCTCCCAGGTATCGGGGCGGCCGCCGGCAAAGCCGAGCGTCTTGAAGCCCATCGATTCCAGTGCGACGTTGCCGGTCAGGATCAGCAGGTCGGCCCACGAAATGGCCTGGCCGTACTTCTGCTTGATCGGCCACAGCAGGCGTCGCGCCTTGTCCAGGCTGACGTTGTCCGGCCAGCTGTTGAGCGGCGCGAAGCGCTGCTGGCCGCGACCACCGCCGCCACGGCCATCGTCGATGCGGTAGGTGCCGGCGCTGTGCCACGCCATGCGGATGAACAGGCCGCCGTAGTGGCCGAAGTCGGCCGGCCACCAGTCCTGCGAATCGGTCATCAACGCCTTCAGGTCGGCCTTCAGGGCGCCGTAGTCCAGCCCGTTGAAGGCCGTGGCGTAATCGAAGCCCGCATCGAGTGGGTTGGAGCGCGTGGAGTGCTGGTTGAGCAGGTCCACGCGCAGCTGGTTCGGCCACCAGTCGCGGTTGGTCGTCGCATCACCGACGACGGCATGGTTGAACGGGCACTTCGCTTCGCTTTTCATGGGTCTCTACCTGTGGACTGGCGAATGAGGGAATCAGATCGCTTACCCACCATAGGCATCGCCTAACGATGGGTAAATTCGATTGATTCAACCGATGCGATAGTGACTGCCTATGATCGGCAGCGCTTGGATCGTTGTGCGCGATCAGCGCTTGAGCAGGCCCGCGCCGAGCTTGAGCAGATCGCTGGCGCCGAACTGGCCATCACCGTCCTGGTCGAGCGCACCGCCGAGCAGGTTGCCGATGCCGCCGCCGGATTGCTGTGCTTCCTGGCCCAGGGCCTGGCTGAGCTGGCCGGCGTTGCCGCTCTGGGCAAACCGCTGGGCCAGGAACGACATGACGATGGGGGCGAGGATCGCCAGCAGCTGGCTGGACTTGCCGCTGTCCAGACCGGTCTTCTGGCCCAGCGCTTCGGCCGCCTGCGAGGTCTGCCCACCGAAGACGTGGCCGAGGATGCCGGCACCGTTGGTGGCATTGCCGCCGCCGCCGCCCATCACCGAGCCGAGGATGCTGCCGAGATCGAAACCGCCACCACCGCCGCCGGCCGAACCGAGGTGGTCGCGCTGCAGGGCATTGAGCAGGGACTGCGCACCCTGCGGCTCACTGGCGTTCTGGCCCATCGCGCCGAGCAGCAGGGGCAGGGCGCTGCCGACGGCCTGGGTGGCCTGGCTGCTGTCCAGGCCGAGCTGCTGTGACACCTGCTGCAGGCCTTGGCCCTGCTGCAGCTGCTGGAAGAGGGATGCAGCGAGGGATTCGGTGTTCATGGCGGTCTCCGGTCTGTGAAGGACGAACCGCCCGAGCATAACGCCGTGTACACGACGGAAGTGCGAAGGGCAGCCGAGCGTGGGCTCGGCTCTGCAACGGTAGCGCCGGGCCATGCCCGGCGGCCGGGATTACAGCAGCGCCTTCAACCGGTACAGCGCTTCCAGTGCCTGCTTCGGGGTCAGCTCGTCCGGGTCGATCGCGGCCAGCGCCTCCTGCGCCTTGTTCGGCGGGGCGGCAAACAGCCCGAACTGCTGCGGGGCATCCAGCGCCTGCGGGGCTAGCTCGGCGGCATGGCTTTCGCCACCGCGCTGCTCCAGCTCTGCGAGGCGTCGACGCGCCTGTGCCACGGTGGCACGCGGCAGGCCGGCAAGGGCAGCCACCTGCAGGCCGAAGCTGCGGTTGGCCGGGCCGTCCTTCACTGCATGCATGAACACCAGCGCTTCGCCGTGCTCGACGGCATCCAGATGCACGTTGGCGATGCCGCTGCGGCCGCCCTCGTGCTGCTCGTCGGCCAGCGCGGTCAGTTCGAAGTAATGGGTGGCAAACAGCGTGTAGCAGCGGTTTTCGTAGGCGAGGTGGCGCGCCACCGCGTCAGCCAGGGCCAGGCCATCGTAGGTGGAGGTGCCGCGGCCGATCTCGTCCATCAGCACCAGCGAATGCGCGGTGGCGTGATGCAGGATGTAACTGGTTTCAGCCATCTCGACCATGAAGGTCGACTGCCCGCGGGCAAGATCATCGCCCGCGCCGATGCGGGTCAGGATGCGGTCGATCGGGCCGATCAGCGCGCGGCTGGCCGGCACGAAGCTGCCGATGTGGGCCAGCAGCACGATCAGCGCGTTCTGCCGCATGTAGGTCGATTTACCGCCCATGTTCGGGCCGGTGATGACCAGCATGCGACGGTCCGGGTGCAGGTCCAGGTCATTGGGCTCGAACGGCTGGTCGCGCACGGCTTCCACCACCGGATGGCGGCCGCGTTCGATGTTCAGGCACGGCTCGGCCTGCAGTTCCGGACGCGCCCAGTCCAGCGCCTGTGCGCGCTCGGCGAAGGCGGCCAGCACATCCAGTTCGCTGAGTGCGGCGGCGCACTGCTTGAGCGGCTCCAGCTGGGTGCCCAGCGTGTCCAGCAGCTGCTCGTACAGGTACTTCTCGCGCGACAGCGAACGGTCGCGGGCGGACAGCACCTTGTCCTCGAACGCCTTCAGTTCTTCGGTGATGTAGCGCTCGGCGTTGGTCAGTGTCTGGCGGCGGGTGTAGTGCACCGGCGCGCGCTCGGACTGGCCCTTGCTGATTTCGATGTAGTAGCCGTGCACACGGTTGTAGCCAACCTTCAGGGTGGCGATGCCGCTGCTCTCGCGCTCGCGCTGTTCCAGGTCGACCAGGAACTGGTCGGCGTGGGTCGACAGGCGGCGCAGTTCATCCAGCTCGGCGTCGAATCCATCGGCCAGCACGCCACCATCGCTGAGCTTGAGCGGCGGCATTTCGGCAATCGCGCTGGCCAGCAGGTGCGCACACTCGTCGTGCTCGCCGAGTGCCGCGTACAGGGTCTGCAGGCGCGGTGAATCCAGCGGTGCCAGCACCTCGCGGACGGCCGGCAGCAGGCCCAGGCCATCACGCAGGGTGGAGAAGTCGCGCGGCCGCGCCGAGCGCAGGGCGACGCGGGTCAGGATGCGTTCGAGGTCGCCGAGGCGGCGGAACTGCTCGCGGATATCTGCGTCCGCGCCGCGGTCGATCAGTGTTTCCACCGCGTGGTGGCGCTGCACCAGCACCTCGCGCAGGCGCAGCGGCCGATGCAGCCAGCGGCGCAGCAGGCGGCCACCCATCGGTGTCACCGTGCTGTCGAGCACGCCGAGCAGGGTATTGCGGGTGTCGCCGTCGACGCGGGTGTCCAGCTCCAGATGGCGGCGCGTTGCCGCGTTCATCGCAATCGCTTCGCTGGCGGTCTCCATCGAGATGGAGGTCAGGTGCGGCAGGCGCTGCTTCTGGGTTTCCTCGACATAGCCGAGCAGGGCGCCGGCAGCGGCCGTGGCTCGCGGCTTGTCGTCGATGCCGAAGCCGCTGAGGTCGTGCAGCTTGAAGAAGTTCAGCAGCTGGCGGCGACCACTGTCGGCGTCGAACAGCCACGACGCGCGGCGACGTACGCCGCTGCGCTGGCGCAGGAAGTCGGGCCAGTTCTCTTCGTCGGGCACCAGCAGTTCGGCCGGCTCCAGACGGGCCAATTCGGCTTCCAGCGCGTCATCGGTGTCGACTTCGTTGACCAGGAAGCGGCCGCCGGCCAGGTCGGCCCAGGCCAGCCCGTAGCCGCTCTTGTTGCGCGACAAGGCCATCAGCAGGGTGTCGCGGCGCTCGTCCAGCAACGCTTCGTCGGTGACCGTGCCCGGGGTGACGATGCGTACCACCTTGCGTTCGACCAGACCCTTGGCCAGCGCCGGGTCGCCGATCTGTTCGCAGATCGCCACCGATTCGCCCAGCGCCACCAGTCGTGCCAGGTAGCCCTCGTAGGCATGCACCGGCACGCCTGCCATCGGAATCGGTGCGCCACCGGAGCTGCCGCGCTGGGTCAGGGTGATGTCGAGCAGGCGCGCGGCCTTGCGCGCGTCGTCGTAGAACAGCTCGTAGAAGTCGCCCATGCGGAAGAACAGCAGCAGGTCCGGGTAGTCGGACTTGGCTGCGAAGAACTGCTTCATCAACGGGGTGTGTTCGGCGGACTTGTCTTTGGACATGGGACTCGTGGATCAGGGGCGTCCGCTCGCGCCGGAAGGCAGCGGGGGCGGAGCGGGTACAGGGTCGTCCATGGTAACGGGTAGGGGCCCGGGGTGCCTCGACTGCCTGGGGGGGCCAGGTCCATCGGAACAGGTGCCGTGGCACGCACGGCCTGGCTGCACCGGGGCGCGCACAGGACCGGTTGCGCGCACCGCTGTCGACGCCGCCCTCAGGCCGGCAACAGTGCAACGTTCCGGTGGTCGGCGAAGATCTGCATCACGATGTCGAAATAGGTCTGCCCCTCGCCGCGTTGCAGGGCGTCCAGCTGCTGGCTGATGGTTTGAGCATTGAACGTACCCGGTTGCCGCAGCTTGTCCTCCAGCCACGCACGTGTGGTCTCCAGTCCCAGTGCCTCGCGGCTGTGTTCGATATCGCGCCAGACCACCGTGGCTGTTTCGTGCCCGGCCAGCGCGCCATGGCCGCCGTACAGCAGATCGTCCAGCGCATCGAGGCTGGGCCCGAGCTGCCAGTCTTCGCCGGCCATGAAAACGCGGTTGATCTCCGCATAGAGGCTGGGGATGTCAACGATGGCGGCGCCTTCGATCTGCAGGAATACGGTCATGCGCGGACTGTAGCGTGGGCCGGCGGAGGGCGTTGTGCTGAACGCTGTTGCTTTGCGGCGTGGCGCGTGCCCCCGCATACTCTGGATTGCCGTCTGCGGTGTGCTTTCCCGTAGCTCTGGGCATTTGAAAATCTCCCTATAGAAGTCCTAGGGGCGGCCGATAGCGTATGCGCCACTTCGCGTCGGGCGCGGTGGCATGCCGTTGCATATCCCCGGCGAACCTCGATTCAAGCCTTCGGGTTGGCCCTTCTCCCTTCCGGGAGCAGGACCGCTGACGCGTGGCATCAACACCTGGAATTGATTGTGCAAGCAAGGAAGAAGTCTGTGCGCGGTGCGCGCCGCGTGGGTGGAGGGTTGGTGCTTCTGGGCATGGCCTTCAGTGCTGCTGCCCAGCAGGTGGGTGACCCGGGTGCACAGGAGCTGCTGCGCCAGCAGGAGCGCGAGCGCGCGTTGCGCGAGCAGCAGGAAAGCCGGCCCGATGTACGCCTGGAGAGCAGCCAGGGTGAACAGGGGGAGCGCCTGCCGACGCAGGAGCAGCCCTGCGTGCGTATTGATCGCATCGTGCTGGAGGGCGAGGGTGCCAAGGGCTTCCAGTGGGCATTGGCCGCAGCCGATCCGCGCGAAGATCCCGCCAGCGGCCGCTGCCTGGGCACTGAAAGCATCAATGTAGTGATGAAGCGTGTGCAGAACGCGATCATCGCGCGCGGCTATGTCACCACCCGCGTGCTGTCGGCCCCGCAGGATCTGAATACCGGCACGCTGACGCTGTCGGTGGTACCGGGGCGATTCCGCGAGGCGGTGTTTTCCGAGGCGGACGCGCGGCATCCGGTCCTCGCCAACGCGCTGTCGATCCGCAGCGGTGGCCTGCTGAACTTGCGTGACATCGAGCAGGGCCTGGAAAACCTGCAGCGCGTGCCCACCGTCAGCGCGGACATCAAGATCGCACCCGCCGATGGCGAAGGTGCCGCGCCCGGGCAGAGCGACCTGCAGATCGACTGGAAGCAGCGTTCGCCGGTGCGCGCCAGCGTGACCCTGGACGATGCCGGCAGCCAGGGCACCGGCAAGCTGCAGGCCAACGCCACACTGTCGTTGGACAATCCGCTGGGCCTGAACGAGTTGTTCTACGTCAGTGCTGGGCGCGGCGTGTTCAACGGCCAAGGCAAGGACACCAGCAGCTGGACCGCGCACTACGACGTGCCCTACGGCTACTGGCTGTTCGGCGCCACGGCCAGTGCCTACGACTACCGCCAGACGGTGGTCGGGGCCTACGAAAGCTATGACTACAGCGGCCGCAGCGGCAATGCCGAGGCACGGGTGGATCGCCTGCTGCTGCGCAACGCCAAAACCAAGCTGGGCATCTTCGGTCGCGGTTGGCAGCGCACGTCGAAGAACTACATCGACGATACCGAGATCGAGGTGCAGCGCCGCCGCACGTCGGGCTGGGAGCTTGGCCTGACCCACAAGCAGTTCATCGGCGCGGCGACGCTCGATACCACGCTGGCCTACCGCCGCGGAACAGGTGCCTTCCATGCCCTGCGTTCGCCGGAAGAGATGGCGCAGGCGTGGGATCCGACCCTGCCGTTGGAAGGCACCTCGCGGATGAAGGTGATCACGGCTGACGCGCAGTTCACCGTTCCGTTCCAGCTGGGCAAGCAGCGCCTGCGCTACACCGCTGCCTGGCGCGCGCAGTGGAACCGCACACCGTTGTCGCCACAGGATCGCTTTGCGATTGGTGGTCGCTACACGGTGCGTGGATTCGACGGCGAAAGCTCGCTCAGCGGTGAGCGCGGCTGGTCGCTGCGCAACGATCTGTCGCTGGGCATCGGCGGCGGTCAGGAGTTCTACATCGCTGCCGACTACGGCCGCATCGGCGGGCCATCGGCGCAATGGCAATCCGGCCGCGATCTGGCCGGCATGGCGTTGGGCCTGCGCGGCAGCTGGCAGCAGCTTTCATGGGATGGTTTCGTGGGCTCGGCCCTGCACAAACCGGCCAACTTCCCTACCGACTACACCACCTTCGGTTTCAGCCTGGCGTGGCGTTGCTGATCTGGCACAAGGATTCGTGAAATGAACAGCATCTATCGCCTGGTTTTCAACCGCGCGCTGCGCGTGTGGCAGGTCGCTTCGGAACTGGTGAAGGGCGGCGGTGGCCTGGTCGGCCAGGTCGCTGGCCGGCAGAGCGCGGCGTTGTCGCCCTTGGGCTTCGCGCTGATGTGCGCATTGGGATGGGCCAGCTTGGCGCCCGTGGCTGAAGCGCAGTCGGGTGGCCACATCGTGTCCGATCCCAATGCGCCCGGCCGAGAGCGGCCCACCGTGGTGACCGCGCCGAACGGTGTGCCGATGGTCAACATCACCACGCCTTCGGCCGGTGGTGTCTCACGCAACCGCTATTCGCAGTTCGATGTCGGCCGCGAGGGCGTGATCCTCAACAACGCGCGTGGCCAGGTGCAGACGCAGTTGGGCGGTTGGGTGCAGGGCAATCCATGGCTGGCCACCGGCAGCGCACGGGTCATCCTCAATGAGGTCAATGGCCCGGCCAGCCGACTCAATGGCTACGTGGAAGTGGCTGGACAGCGCGCCGAGGTGATCATCGCCAATCCGGCCGGTATCCAGGTCAACGGCGGCGGTTTCCTCAATGCCAGCCGCGTCACGCTCACCACTGGCACGCCGATGTTCACCGGTGCCGGTGCACTGGAAGGTTATCGGGTCAGTGGTGGGGCGATTGAGGTCAACGGCGATGGCCTCGATACCAGCCGCGCCGACTACACCGACCTGATCACCCGATCGCTGAAGGTCAACGCCGGCATCTGGGCCAACCAGTTGCAGGCATCGCTCGGCAACAACGTGGTCAGTGCCGACTACAGTCAGGTGACCGCCACGGCGGCCAGCGGCGATGCACCGACCTTCGCGCTGGACGTGGGCGCGCTGGGCGGCATGTTCGCCAACAAGATCTGGCTGGTGGGCAATGAACACGGCGTGGGCGTGCGCAATGCCGGCAGCATCGGTGCGCAGGCCGGCGAGCTGGTGGTCACCGTGGATGGCCGGCTGGAGAACACCGGTGCGCTGCAGTCGCTGCAGGACGTGCGCGTGCAGGCGAGCGGCGATCTGGCCAACAGCGGCACGATAGCCGCCACGCGCGAGGCTGCAATCGCTTCTGGCGGCACGCTGGACAACAGTGGCGGCAAGCTCAATGCACAGCGTCTGCAGCTGCAGGCGCAGGGGCTGCGCAACCGTGGCGGTGCCATCGAGCAGACCGGCGTGCAGGCGTTCAATGCCAACGCGGGCAGCGTGAGCAATCGCAGCGACGGCCTGATCGGTGCGCTGGATGCGGTGGCGTCGGGCGGTATCGGCGGTACCCCCGGCAGCGGCACCTCCCCGGGAAGCGGCGGAACGCCAGGTACCGGAACGCCAGGTACCGGAACGCCCGGAACCGGTACGCCCGGTACGGGTACCCCGGGTACCGGCACGGGAGGCGGTACGCCGGTGACGCCGGTGGTTCCGTTGGCCGCAGGTGTGCTGGACATCGCCGGCCTTCTCGACAACGACGGTGGCGGCATCAGCAGCGGCGGTCGTGTTTCGCTGGTTGCCGGCAATGGTCTGGACAACAGCGGAGGCCGCCTTGGCGTGGCCGCGCTGCAGGCCACGGGCGATCTGAACAACGATGGCGGCACCCTGCAGGTGCACGGCGACGCGGCGCTGCAGCTGGGGGCGCTGTCCAACCAGAAGGGCGCGTTGAGTGTGGCCGGTGCGCTGCTGCTGCAGGCGCAGTCGCTGGACAACCGGGCAGGGGAGCTGCGCCATGCCGGCAATGCAGCATCGGCTTGGACGGTGCACGGCACGTTCGACAACGACGGTGGCCTGCTGGCCAGCAATGCCGAGCGCCTGACCCTCGGCGCAGGCCGGGTATCCAATGCAGGCGGTCGCATCGAGCATGCCGGTGACGGCGGGCTGCTGCTGACCACCGGCGACTGGACCGGTGCCGGTGGTCGCCTGAGCACGCTCGGCCGCCTGGACTGGACGGTGGGCAACGCCGACGTGCGCAATGGCACGCTCACTGCAAAGCAGTTCCAGATCGTCGCCGGCACGCTGGACAACCGCGGTGGCAATCTGCTGTCGCTGGGCAACCAAGGCAGCACGCTGCGCGCCGGTACGCTGGACAACAGTGCCGGTGGCACCGTGGCCGGCAATGGCGATCTGAACCTGACAGCGACCACGCTGGACAACAGCAGGGGCCTGCTGCAGCAGGCAGGCAATGGCTCCCTGCGCGTGCACGCCGATACCCTGCGTGGCACCGAAGGCCGCCTGCTCAGCAACGGCGACCTGAGGCTGACCGGTGGCCAGCTGGATGTGAGTGGCGGCACCACCTCCGCCCAGAGCGTACAGATCAACGCCGATGGCCTGCGCAATGCCGGTGGCCAGATCGTCTCGCTCGGCACTTCCGAGCTGGCGCTGGATGTGCGCGGAACCTTCGACAACCAGGGCGGGCAGGTGCTCGGCAATGCAGGCCTGCGCATCGACGCCGGCCGCATCGACAACCAGAAAGGCACGCTGCAGTCGGCCGGTACCCAGGGCGCGACGCTGAGCGTGCGCGACGATCTGGACAACGGCGCCGGTATGATCTCCGGTAACGGTGCGTTGCAGCTTCAGGTTGGCAGTCTGCTCAACCAGGGCGGCAAGGTGCTGGCTGCAGGTAGCGGCCTGTTGCAGGTGCAGGCCCGCGAACTGCTGGACAACCGCAACGGCGGCCGCCTGGCCGGCACCGGCGACGTGCAGCTGCAGGCGGCGCGGCTGGACAACCGCAGCGGTGCAATCGAACACGCGGGCAGCGGCACGCTGCAGATCCGTGCCGATGCGCTGCAGGGCGCGGCGGGCCGGATTCTCAGCCAGTCGTCGCTGATGCTTGAGGGTGGAGAGCTGGTGCTGGGTGCCGGCAGCACCACTCAGGCCGAGCGCATTGCGATCAACGCCGAACACCTGGGCAACGCCGGCGGCAACCTCAGCGCCACCGGCAGCGATGCGCTGCAGGTGCGCGTGGCGCAGACCGTGGACAACAGCGGCGGCACGATCGCTGGCAACGGCGCGCTGGACCTGCAGGCCGGTGAACTGCTCAACCGCAAGGGCACGCTCAGTGCCGCCGGTACGGCCGACAGCGCGCTGCTGGTGAACGGTACGCTGGACAACCATGACGGCACCATCGCCAGCAATGCCAATCGGCTGACCATCAGCGCCGCGCGGTTGGACAACACCGCCGGTTCCATCCGCCAGGCCGGCAACCTGGGCCTGGACATCACCACGACCCGCCTGGATGGCAGCAAGGGCACGCTGGTGTCTGCGGCCACGCTGACCCTGCGTGCGGACGCGGTGGACCATCGCGAGGCAACGCTGGGCGCTGATCGCTTCGACCTTGAGGCCGGAACGCTGGACAACGCCGGTGGCCGCATCATTGCCAGTGGCGAGGGCGCCAGCCGCATCAGTACCACCACGCTGGGCAATGCCGGCGGTACGCTGGCCAGCAATGGTGACCTGACGCTGCAGGCGCAGACGCTGGACAACAGCGCAGGCAATATCCAGCACGCCGGCAGCGGCCAGTTGCAGGTGCGCGCGCAGACCCTGCTAGGGTCGGGCGGCAGCGTGCTCAGCAATGGCACGTTCGTACTGGACGGCAAGACCCTCGATCTGTCGAAGGCAACCACCTCGGCGCGCCGCATCGATATCACTGCCGATAGCCTGACTACCGCCGGCGGTGCGCTCACTGCCACCGGTGAAGAGGCACTGCGCCTGCGCGTGCAGGGGCTGCTGGACAACCGCGGCGGCTCGCTGGCCAGCAACGGTGTGCTCGACGTTGCCGCGCAGCAGCTGATCAATGCGCAGGGCACCCTGCAGGGTGCCGGCAGCGGCCGTTCCACCCTGGCCATCGGCCAGGCACTGGACAACCAGGCCGGACGCATCCTGCTGGCTGGCGCGGGCACGATCAATGCGGTCAGCTTCGATAACCTCGAAGGTACCCTCCACGCCGGTGGCAGCGAGCTGGTACTGGGCATCGACGGTCGCCTCGACAACGGCAACAAGGGGCTGCTGTCCAGCGCCGGTGCGATGACCCTGGACGCCGCCAGCCTCGACAACCGGCACGGCACGGTGGTGGCGGGCAAGGACCTGTTGCTGACCACGGTTGCAGGCGTGGACAACAGCGATGGCGCGATGCAGGCCGCCGAGCTGCTGCAGCTGCAGGCGAACGGCCTCGACAACCAGCGCGGCACGCTGCTGGGCGGCCAGCTGACCGTCGATACCCGTGGCCAGCGGCTCGACAACCGCGGCGGCACGCTGGGTACGCAGACGGGTGCGCTGAGCGTGCACAGCGGCGCGCTGGACAACCAGGGCGGCCGGATACAGTCGGCCGCCGATCTGCGCATCGATACCGCTGGGCAGGCCATCGACAACCGGGCCACCACCAGCAGTGGTGGCCTGTTGGCGGCCGGCACGCTGCGGGTGGACGGTGGTGCGCTGGACAACCGCGGTGGCACGTTGAACGCACAGGGCGATGCGCGGCTGCTGCTGGCCAGTGTTGACAACAGCGCCGGCGGTACCCTTGCCAGCGCGGCGGGCCTGTCGCTGCAGGCGACGACGCTGGCCAACGGCGCCGGGCGCGTGCAGGCCGGGCGCACTCTCGACCTGACCCTGAGCGGGCACCTGGACAACACGGCCGGCGCGATCGCCGCCGGCCAGCTGCTGACCCTCACCGCAGCCAGCGTCGACAACCGCAATACCCGCGGCGGCAATGGCACCCGTGGTCTGCAGGCGGGCCAGCTGCAGTTCGGAACGCAGTGGCTGGACAACAGCCAGGGCCAGATCGTCACCGATGGCGGCGCGCGGTTGCAGGTCAACGGCCAGCTGCAGAACAACGGGGGTGTCATCACCACCGGCGGTAACCTGGACAGCAGCGCCGACAGTGTTGCCAACAGCGGCGGCCTGTTGCGGGCCGATGGCAGCCAGACCCTGGTGGCGCGTGCGCTCAGCGAGGACGGCCAGGTGCACGCCCAGCGCGACCTGAGCCTGACCCTGCAGCAGGGCCTGAGCAACCGCGGCGAATGGGTGGCCAACGGCACGCTGGCCCTGCATCTGTCCGGCGACCTGGACAACCAGGGCGTGCTGCGCGGCGGCAACCTCGACCTCAACGCGCAGAACATCAACAACGCGGCCAACGGCGAGATCTCCAGCGAAGGCGTTACCCATCTCAATGCCCGCGGCCAGCTGACCAATCGCGGCCTGATCGACGGCAAGGTGACCCACCTTGAAGCCGCCGTGCTGGACAACCTCGGCACCGGCCGCATCTATGGCGACCACGTGGCGATCTCCGCCGGCGTGCTGAAGAACCTTGCCGAGGATGCCAACGGTGCCACCCGCGTCGGCACCGTGGCCGCGCGCGAGCGCCTGGACCTGGGCGTGCGCGAACTGCAGAACACCGGCAAGGGCCTGATCTACAGCGGCGGCGATGCGGCCATCGGCGGATCGCTGGGGGCTGACCGCATTGCTGCGGGCACGGCCGGCAGGATCGACAACATCGGTTCGATCATCGATGTGGCTGGCAACCTGGCGATCGATGCGGGTGTGATCAACAACATCCGTGAGAATGTGTCGGTCGTTTCGACAAAGACGATAGACACCACCGCGAGCATGACTGTTGCGTCGTGGCAGAAGAACAGCAAGAACACGGCGGGAACGGTCAGCGACACCAGCAACTACAAAGCATGGGAGTTCTACTACATCGCGCCGGAAGACGTGCTGCAGGACGAGCCCTTCATTGCTGCCGACGGCACCCGGCTGGGCAAAGCGGTGATCCGCCTGACTGCGAACACCTCGCGCTTCTTCTTCGGTTCCGGCGGCCTGGGCTATGACGTGCGTGGCGAGCGCTGGCGCATGGACCCGGTGAACGGGACGGTCACGATCTACTACGTCAGCAAGGGTACTGCCGCCAATCCGGACCAGGTGGCAGGTGGCGACCCCTTCGATGTGCTCAAATCCAAGGAGAAGTTCACCTACCAGACCGACCGTCTGACCTTCTCCAATGCGTATGGAACGTGCAGCACCAGCTGCATCCAGTTCATCACCCCCGCCGGTTTCAACAATCCGGACGCGACGATTTTCGGGCGACGCCAGCACACCCAGGAAACCAGCCTCAACGAGCAGAACCGCCTGGCGCACCACGTCGCCTACGAGGACCAGCTGCAGCCTGGCGTCGGCGCCGATGCGGTCATTCGATCGGGTGGCAACATGCGCCTTTCGGTAGATGAGCTGAACAACCTCTACGCGCAGATCGCTGCCGGCGGCAACATGCAGATCGTTGGCCACGGTGCGGACAGCCGTGTGCGTAATGAGGGCGTGGAGCTGTTTCGAACGCATACGTTCAACAACACATCGATTGCCTACAACGGCACCCGCACGCAGTGGGAAGCAGCACCCATCTCCGAAAAGATCGGCCAACTGGGCGGGCAGATCACCGCCAACGGCACGCTCACCATCGACGTCGGCGATCTGAGTAACCTCAACCAGGGCCGCAACGCGCCCAACGTGCAGGATGGCGCGGCAATGGCCAACCTCAACGTGCAGGGGCCGAAGACACTGCCGGACGGCCCTGGCCACGGTGGTGCACAGGGCCCGGGCCATGCCGGTGGAACAGGTGCGGAGCGCGCGCTGGCGCAGGCGGCCGATGCAGCGGGCACGCAGCAGGGCGGCACGGTGGGCGGCATTGCCGGCAACGGCGCCGCATCGGGGGCGCGCGTGGTTGCGGCCGCCGGGGGCTCGCCGGACCGCATCGCGATGGGCGCGCCGGACACCCGTGCACCCACGGCCAGCCTGTTCAACGTCAACCGCAACGGCGGCAATTATCTGGTTGAAACCGATCCGCGCTTCACCGACCACAAGACCTGGCTGAGCTCGGACCACCTGCTCGGACAGATGGGCTACTCGCCCGATACCGTGCAGAAGCGGCTGGGCGACGGCTACTACGAACAGAAGCTGGTGCGCGAGCAGATCGGCGAGCTGACCGGCCGCCGTTTCCTTGACGGCTATGCCAGCGATGAGGCGCAGTACCGTGCGCTGCTGGAAGCCGGCGCTACCGTGGCCAGCGAATGGGGCCTGCGCCCCGGCGTGGCGCTGACCGAGGCGCAGATGGCACAGCTGACCAGCGACATTGTCTGGCTGGTGGAGCAGACCGTGACCCTGGCCGACGGCAGCACCACCACCGCACTGGTGCCGCAGGTGTACCTGCGCCTGCGCCCGGGTGACCTGGACGGGCAGGGGGCGCTGCTGGCCGGCGCCAATGTCGATATCAAACTGGCCAATGGCCTGGTCAACACCGGTGACATCGCTGGCCGCAAGCTGGTGACCATCGACGCCGGCAACATCGAACACCTGGGCGGCAGCATCTCCGGCCAGTACGTCGGGCTGTCATCGGACAAGGACATCCGTATCGTCGGTGCGACCGTTACCGCTACTGATGCGCTGTCTGTGCAGGCGGTGGGAAATGTCACTGTGGCCTCGACCGTGGAGACCCTCGGCGCAGGTGGTACGCATGCGTTCGAGATTACCCAGCTCGATCGTGTCGCCGGCCTGTATGTGACCAACCCCAGCGGCGATGGCATGTTGTCGGTGGTGGCCGGCGGTGACATCAGCCTGCAGGCCGCGCAGATCCATAATGCCGGTGCTGATGGGCTTACCCAGTTGGCGGCAGGCGGCAGTCTTGATCTGGGTGCGTTGACGCTTGGCCAGCGCAACGACTCCACCTACGACGAGCGCAATCATGTGCGCAGCAGCCAGACCACTCACGCAGTTACCACGGTGCAGGGCGCTGGTGACGTGGTGCTGGCTGCTGGCAAGGACATCAACCTCGCTGCAGCACAGATCAAGGCCGGTGGTGGCCTGGCATTGCAGGCCGGCGGTGACATCAACAGCCAGGCGCTGGTGGACAGTGTCAGCAACGACTCCAGCGCGGCGGGCAAACGCAGCTCGCGACAGGTCAGCCAGAGTGATGAGACGGTGCGGGGGAGCACGCTGCAGGCGGGGGACAATCTGCTGCTGAGCGCAGGCCGCGACGTGAACCTGACGGCCGCACTGGTCGACAGCAGCGATGGCGCAGTCAGCGTAGCCGCCGGCCGCGACGTCAACCTGCTCTCGGCCAATGAGACGCACGACTACAGCCTGGACAGCTACGAGAAGAAAAAGAAGACGCTTTCCAGCACTACCACCACGCGCAGCGTCGACAACAGCGACAGCTATGCCATCGGTACGGCGATCCAGGGCGAGAGCATCAACATCACTGCCGGTCGCGATCTGACCGCAGTCGGTGCGGTGGTCGATGCCACCGGCAACGTGATTCTGGGGGCAGGCAACAACGTACTGATCACCGCCGCCGAGGACCATCACAGCAGTGAATCCAGCGAGAGCAAGAAGAAATCCGGCATTACCGGAGGCTTTGGCAACGGCGTGGCATCGGTGGGCTACAGCAGCGCGAAGAACAGCAGCACCAGCGCCGAGCAGTCCACCACGCAGGTCGGGTCGGCCATCGCCTCGCGCGAAGGTAATGTGCTGATCAATGCTGGCAACCAGCTGACGATTGCCGCTTCGGACGTCGCCGCTGGCGAAAACCTGACGCTGGTGGGCAAGGACATCGCCCTGCTGGCGCGGCAGGACACCACGGACAGCGAATCCAGTCAGGCGAGCAAGTCCAGCGGATTCTCGGTGGGCGTGACCTATGACCCGACCAAGGCCTACCGCAGCGCCCGCGATTCGACCACCGACGGTATGGCCGACAGCGGCTCGGCGATGGGACGGATCACCCGCACCGCTGAAGGCGCAGCGTCCGGCCTGCGTGCGGCCACTACCTCGACCGTGGTGACCGCCGGCAGCCAGCGCTCCAACAGCGAGCAGAGCCATTCGACCAGTGACGCTCGTGTCAGCCAGTTGGCTGCAGGAGGGGATCTCACGCTGATTGCCAACGGGGGCTCGATCCTCAGCCAGGGCACGCAGATGTCGGCCGAGGGCAACGCCGTGCTGCTGGCCACCAAGGACATCGTGTTCGACGTGGCCCACAACACCGAGCGCAGCGACAGCAGCAGCCGCGGCAAGGGTTGGGGCCTTGCCAACAACACGAGTGGGCTGCCGTTCGGTACCAACAACTCGCAGAGCCAGGGCAGCGGCAGCAGCGACACCATCACCGGCACCCAGCTTTCGGTGGGCGGCGGCGTGCGCATGGCCACTACCGAAGGCAACATCAGCCTGACCGCGGCCAACATCGCCGCCGAGAAGGACGTGAACATCCGTGCGGCTGGCGATCTGCTGGTGCGCAGCGGGCAGGACACGGTCAGCAACGCCAATACGTCGGACAGCAAGGCGATCGGCTCGGTACAGATTTCCGATACCGAAAAGTTCTCCGGCTGGCACCGCGAGCAGCATCAGGACGACAGCGCGCAGGTGTCACAGGTGGCCAGCAGCATCGGCAGCCTGGGCGGCAGTGTGAACCTGACCGCTGGCGGCAAGTACACGCAGACGGCCAGCAATGTGGTGGCCGCCAAGGACGTGAACATCACTGCCGCCGAGATCGAGCTGCTGACCGCCGACGAAAGCGGTCATTACTCGCAGAGCGACAAGGACCTGAAGATCGGCGTGTTCGCGCGGGTGAAGTCGCCGCTGATCGACCTGATCAACAACGTGGACGCGGCCCGTCACTCTGATGATCGTCTGCAGAAGATGCAGGGCATGGCGGCAGGTGCCAACGCCTATCAGGCGGCCAGTGCGGTCGCCAACGCCTTTGGCGAGGGCGGCAGCGGTGCCTTGTTCAGTGCCGAGGCCGGTATCGGCTTCAAGACCGCCAACAGCAGCGCTGATGGTAGCAGCATGGTATCGCGCGGTTCGACCATCCAGGGCGGCGGCAACGTCAACCTGACCAGCACCCGCGGGGATATCCACGTGGTGCAGGGCAACCTGAGCGCGGGCAACTCGCTGAGCCTGGATTCTGCCGGCGACATCCTGCTGGAAGCGGGCAAGTCGCAGCTGGCCGACCGCAGCAGGAGCAGCAACGCCGGTGCCGAAGTAGGCGTGGGCGTGGCAGTTGGCGCGCAGACCGGCGTGTATGTCTATGCCGAAGCCAGCGTGGGCAGCAGCAAGTCCAACGCCGAGAGCACCACCTGGCAGAACACCACACTGACCGGCCAGAACATCTCGCTGAAAGCCGAAGGCGATACCACCCTGCGGGGTGCGACGGCGACTGCCGACCGAATCGACGTCAAAACCGGCGGCACACTGACCATCAAATCGCTGCAGGACATTGCCGAGAGCATGTCCAAAAACAGCCAGGTGGGCGGCCGCGTGCAGGTTTCGTTGGGTACCGCGTGGAATGCCGATGGCTATGCCAGCGCAGGCAAGGCCAACGGGAATTATCAGGGCGTGGGCCAGCAGAGCGGGTTGTTTGCCGGCAATGGCGGGTACAACGTTGATGCCGGACACGTGAATCTGATTGGCGGCGCGATTGCCAGTACGAACGCGGGCAACAGTGCGCTGACGGCGGAAACGTTCACCTTCAGCGATCTGCAGAACCAGATGGACTACTCGGCCAGCTCGGGGAGCATCAGTGGCGGTGCAGGCGGGCAGATGAAGGGGTGGGATCCGAAGGCGGGCACTACCGCCCCCCGCGGTGGCCCGGGCTTGCCGATGTCGGAGAGCGGCAGCGACAGCAGTTCGACGCTGGCGACACTGACCGAAGGCACTATCACCATCGGCGGCAAACAGACCAGCGCGGCAGAATTGGGGGTCAATACCGATGCCGCTGCGGCGCACCGCGCGCTGGAGGCGCTGCCGAACGCGGACAAGTTGTTGGCGGATCAGCAGGCGATGGCTGCTGCCGCGGGGACGGTACTGGCTACGAGCCAGCAGATTGCCAATGACATTGGGAGTTTGGACGCGCGCAGGATCACGGACAAGTATCAGGAACGGATGACCGCCGCAGAAAAGGAGGCATTCAACGCGCTTGCTCCGGAGGAGCAGTTCAATCGCCTGAAAGTGTTCGATCCGTCATACCCCGAGGCGTTGGTCACGCAGCAGAAGTGGGCTCCTGACGGTGTCTACGGTCGTGCGCTTGGCGCGGTGACCAGCGCGTTGGTCGGAGGTGTTGCAGGACAGGGACTGGGTCAGCTGGGTTCCAATGCGCTGGCACCATATGCGGCTGAACTGATCGGCAAGACGTTCGACCCGAACAAGCAGAGCGCTGTGCCTAGTGAGGCCATGCAGATGCTGTCGCACGCGTTGCTGGGGGCGCTGTTGGCAGAGGCCAACGGTGGCTCGGCGGGGAGTGGGGCGCTTGCGGCCGGTGGTGGTGAGCTTGCTGCCAAATTTCTGGGCGACTACTACGCCAAACAGAATAAGGGGCAGTTGACGCCCGAGCAGGCGGAGCAAGTAAGGGTGCTCGGACAAGCGGTCGGCGCAATGGCGGGAGGACTTTCCGGTGCAGGAATTTCTGGCGCGACATTGGGCATGGGTATCGCGAAAAACTCCGTTGAGAACAACTACCTGAATCACGACGAGCGGATGGAGTACCTTCAGGCGACTGTTATCTGTTCTGATGCAGGTAAAGACTGCGATATCAAGGAGAACTTCGAGCGGCTCTCCGCTGAGCGCGATTACAAGCTGATGATGGCATGCCAAGTGCCAGGGTCTATCGCGTGCAGTGAGCAGCGATCACTTGCGAAGATTGCATTGGAATCGCATAACTCTCCTATATACAAGGGGGAGTATGACGACTGGATGGCGGAAAACGCCGATAAGCTCATCGCTGCGAGCAAGAATGCCGGTTCTGGGGTCAACCTTGACACGTTGGCAATTCACTCTTCCACCGAAGATCTGCAAAGGAAGGTGTACTGTTCGCTGGTTGGTGAGTGCGGTTCGAACACCGTTGATCTATTGCGTGGCGCAGGCTACGGTGCGGAAGCCGACTGGCTGTTGTCGACGAATCGGGCGGTCGCTGGTGCTGCGTTCGTAAACGGGCTTTGGACCGGCGGAAAGGACCTTGTAGCTGGTGCGGCAAGCATGAACCAGATCAGTGTTCTGCTGGGCCTTTTCTCGGATTACAAGGAGATGGACAAACTTGGCTTGCAAGCCTTCTCCGAAAAACGCAACAACGCGATAAGTCAGGCCATCAATGGGTACATGGAAAAGACGGCAGGCCTTGCGTACTACCTGACTGGTGGTAGGAACTCGTGGAATTTTGAAGACGTAGATCAAGCGGCTGACATTGGTGGCAAGCTCACGTTTGACATCGGAACTTCCTTGGTCGGGCCGGAGGCATTCCTTTCAAAGGGGGCTAAGACCACCGCATTGGAGGCCGCCGCCTCGGAGGCGCTCGAACGAGCTCGAGAGGCGCGGCTGGTGAAGTTGGAGCCAGATGGCTCGCTGCCCCCGCATCTGCTGCCAGATAATATTGATGGGATCGGTTTAATCGAACATCCCGTTCTACAAGTTCCGGATTCGTCAATCGTCGCCGCCGATCGGCTGAAGTCTGATCTGTTCGAGCTACAAAAAGTTGATGTTAGGCTTAATACGATGTTGCCCGGTGGTGGAAAGCCAATTGAGGTAATTGCAGAGAGTAGCATTGGTGGCCAAGTGCTGTGGGATACCAATCAGGGGTCGCGGCCAGCTCATTTGGCCGATCCGAATCGGCCGACCTTGATCTCAGATTTAGTGGCTCCAGGACGTCCAAATTCAAATATGAAAGAGGCACATGCCGAGATCGCGTTGATTCAACAGGCGTTCGATGCAGGCCTTACAAGAGGGGAGGATATGAGTATGGTCGTCCGAGGAAGATCCGTTTGTGATTTTTGTATGTCCGATATCGGAAAGGCTGCTGATCGCGCCGGTTTGAATAGTGTGAGAGTGTTGGATACGAGTAATGGTAGAGTTCATGTTTGGGTAAGGGGGAAGGGGTGGGAATGATGATGGATGATAGTCTTAAGGACGGTCGAGCGTTCGAGGTTGAAATTCTTGTCGGGCGTTCCAGGCCGCATGTTGAAATCACAGAAGGGGTGGTATGGAGTAGGATTGAGGCTGGAGTTAGAGCGGTGTTCGCTCAAGGGGGGCGAGTAAGATTGCGGCTTCTCGATGCAAGCGATTGCTACATCCGTAAGATGAGCATGGACGCAAATCCGGGCAATTTCAGGATGTTTGCTTTTACTTCTTCGGATGATATGAAGATGGAAATTCTGGAGTGGTGGGGGTCTGATGGTGGAGCGGCTAGTGGTTACGTAACATTTGACGATGATTTATGGGATTCTCGAAAAGTATGTAGTGATGTCAATGTTGCACTTCGATTGTTTGGTGAGTTTTACAGTCAAGGAGATCTCCTTGCTGGGCTTGTGTTCTTCAGGTCGCCCTGGGATCCATTGCAGTGAACTGCGGGAGGTGCTGCGACTCTTGGCCGAAGGGCCGATAGTTAATCATCTGTAGTTGTGTTGCTGGTAAAGCATCACGCTCACCGGCCAGAACATTTCGCTGAGGGCCGAGGGTGACACCACCTTGCGCGGCGCGACCGCGACGGCTGACCGCATCGACGTCAAGACTGGCGGCACGCTGACCATCGAATCGCTGCAGGACATTGCCGAGAGCATGTCCAAGAACAGCCAGGTGGGTGGGCGCGTGCAGGTGGCCTTCGGCAACGCGTGGAATGCCGATGGCTATGTCAGTGCAGGCAAGGCCGAGGGCAGCTACCAGGGCGTGGGCCAGCAGAGTGGCTTGTTTGCCGGCAACGGTGGCTATCACGTGGATGCCGGGCACGTGAACCTGGTTGGCGGCGCGATTTCCAGCACCAACGCGGCCAACAGTGAACTGACTGCACAAACGCTGACCTTCAGCGACCTGCAGAACCAGATGGACTACTCGGCCAGCTCCGGCAGCATCAGCGGCGGTGCCGGCGGGCAGATGAAGGGTTGGGATCCGAAGGCGGGCACTACCGCCCCTCGCGGTGGCCCAGGCATGTCGATGTCGGAGAGTGGCGGCGACAGCAGTTCCACGCTT